>JANYLK010000025.1 GCA_025357875.1 Granulicella sp. | reverse complement strand
AAAGCACCAGGTAGCTGTGACAGGGCGCGGAAAATTAGCGAAAGAGGTCGCTGGAGAAATGCCACCGATTGCCCCCGGCTTGGAGTGCGTACTGCTCCTTGACGGGAAGTTGGCGGCGGTCTTTCAATTCCAGGACGAGCCCCGGAAGGAGAGCAAGCACTTTCTGAATCATCTGGAGGCGAAACATTCCATTGACGCCGTGATCCTGCTGTCTGGAGACCGTCCGGCTGAGGTCGCACTGTTTGCAGCTGGGATGGGGATCACCGAAGCCTACGGCGGCAAGAGTCCCGAGGAGAAGGTCGAATTTGTGCGGAAGACGACGGCGAAATCGCGAACACTCTACCTGGGAGATGGGATCAATGACGCGCCTGCAATGATGGCGGCAACTGCAGGCATCGCCCTGGGTGTGAACAGCGATATTACGTCGGAGGCTGCAGGGGCGGTCATCCTGCAATCGTCGTTGACGAGTGTAGATGAACTGATCCACATTGGACGGAGGATGAGAAGTATTGCGCTTACCAGTGCGATAGGCGGCATGGGACTTAGCCTGGTTGGAATGGCTGCAGCGTCGTTCGGGCTCATCAATCCGATTCAGGGAGCGATCGCACAGGAGGTCATTGACCTGCTTTCTATCCTTAATTCGCTCCGCATGATCCTGCCGACAGGTGCACTAAGCGACTTCCATCAGCCCGCTGTGCCGTCCCAGCCTTAAGGTCTTGCCAACTGCACAGGAAAGCCTGGCCACGCACGCAGTCACCTAATGCTGATCGTAAAGCGAATTGTCCTGGCTTTGCCTCTGATCACAAATGTCTTCACATTACTGGTCTGGGGCGATCGTGATCGGGCAATGAGCCTGAAATCCGGAGTACGTTTGCGGCAGGTAATGACCGCATCGGAGCCAACCGTTATCCCCGGCGGAGGCCATGTGGTCTTTGAAGAGTTGCCCGAGGAGACAAACCTTGTTGTGGTCGAATGGCAGAAGCGCAATCTGGGATCATCCAATCATCCCGATCAGGTTCAAACTACTCATCCCTGCGCACGTGACCAAACGTCCGCTAGATCACTCACCATCCGGGCGGTGATGTCGCCAGCGATTGGTCATGCAGAGCCTGAAACTTAGACAAGCGTTTTCGGTTCTGCGAGGGCAAACGTCTCCTGAAGCCATAGTCGAATCTCTGCCTGCATCCTGCTGAGCTTCGCTCCCGGTGACTCCTTCGTACCTTGGAAAAAGTGGTCAGCGCCCTCGATCCAGACTAGCCGCTTGGGTCCGGGCGCCCTCTCCCAAACCTGTGCCAATTCCTCCCGAGGTCCAAACTCGTCATGATCCCCGCTGATAAATAACTTTGGTGCGACACACTTTGGTAGAAAACCGTACTTATATTCTCGTCCGACCGCACGAACGGGCAGACCAAGTCCAATCAGCCCCTTGACCCGCGTATCGCCGCAGCATGCACGCAATCCCACCTGAGATCCGAAGGAAAACCCGGCAAACAGTATTGGCCGCCTCAAGTTGATTTCCAGCCAGGTCAATGCAGCACGAACGTCTTCCTGCTCGCCGCGCCCGTTGTCATGCTCACCCCCGCTCAGACCGGTGCCGCGGAAGTTGAAGCGCAGCACCGGAAGGCCGAATGACGAGAACGCCTTCATCGTGTGGTAGACCACCTTATTGTGCATTGTCCCGCCACCGGCCGGATGCGGATGGCATATCAGCGCTGAGTAGGGCGCATCGCCACGGCCTGAGTTCAAAAGCGCTTCAAGTCGCCCGGCCGGTCCATGCAGGTCGTCAATAGAACGAATCTGGCTTGGCAGCGTTTGCGGAGTAAATTCAGGATTCGGCATTATCTTCTCCAGTCTAATGCGCTCGCCCACCATGGCATCGGGTTCGCCTGGGTCTGCGGGTTTATCCTGTCCTTACATGCCTATCGACCCAATCAACCTGACGCGCAGGCTCGTCAATATCGAGTCCATCTCGTACCACGAAGGCCTCGTCGGTGCATTTCTAGCCGACTTTCTCGCTACCGAGCGTTACTCTGTTGAACGCATGGGGGTCGAGCAACCCGATGTTTCGCTCACTCCAGGAGGTGGTGCAGGCGAGCGTTTCAACCTGTACGCTGCAATGCCGGGCGTGACGCCTGATGTCGTCCTCTCCACCCATATGGATACTGTTCCACCATTCTTCGGCTGCACCGAAGATGACGAGTTTTTGTACGGGCGCGGCACCTGCGACGCCAAAGGGATCATTGCTGCACAAGTCGCCGCCGCGGATCGATTGCGCGAGGCGGGAGTGAAAATAGGTCTTCTGTTCGTAGTCGGAGAGGAGCGTGATTCTGCCGGGGCAAAGGTCGCCAACTGCCATCCGCGCGGCTCGCGTTTTCTCATCAACGGTGAGCCCACGGACAACCGTCTCGCCATCGCGACCAAGGGCGCGTTGCGCGTTGAACTCCGCGCCCACGGACGCATGGCTCACTCCGCCTATCCGGAACTGGGAGAGTCGGCCATCGATAAACTCGTAGAGGCGCTGCACGATGTATTGGCTATGCCGCTGCCAGTCGAGCCGGAGATTGGTCCAGCGACGCTCAACATCGGCCTCATCTCAGGCGGCCGCGCTCCTAATGTCGTATCGGATAAAGCCGAGGCGCATCTACTCATCCGTACCGTCGGCCCATCCGAAGGTGTTAAAGACGAGATCACACGGGTGGTTGCGGGCCGCGCTGAGGTCAGCTTCTCACTCGATCTCTCTTACGTCCGCATGCGCAAAGTAGGTAAGTTTCCCACTATGATCGCCAAATTTGCTACCGATATTCCATCCCTCACAGCATGGGGCGAACCGTTCCTCTTGGGACCAGGATCAATCCACGTAGCCCATACGCCGGACGAAAAAATAAGCAAGAGGGAATTGCTTGATTGTGTGGATCTATATGTCGATCTGGCGAGTAATCTAGCCAAATCCTGACGCTATCTCGGCGTCTATCCGGAGACAATCGCAAACGGCAGCGATGCGTTGTCCTCTGACAACACAACCACTTGGTCCGGATTCGCGAGGTTATAGCGGACATTTACGGGCGGGCCGCCCACGGCTAGCTTTTCAGCCTCTTTTCTGCCCATGGCCACGCTTCGCATGTATCCGCCGTAGTATTCGCCGTCTAGCACGAACGAGAATCCAGCCTCGATGAAATCCGATTGGCTAAACGATTCCGCATCCTCGCCGACAGGCAGAATCTTCCAGCTATTGATCTCCGCCTCAGCCTGCGGCCAGGCCGTCGCAAGCTGGACACGTTTCGTGCGAGCGCTCTCGCGAAGCCTTCGCCGGATCGAATCGATCGGAAATATGCCAGCCATATCAGAAATATTTTAGCTCTAACCGATCCCAACGGTCTGGGGAGTTTCGTCCCCGTTTCCATGGCCGCCAGCATACCCGACTAGATATTTGTTTACTGAGTTTACCCAGCGGGGCGAACCATTCCTGCTTGGCCCCGGCTCCATCCATATAGCCCATCCGCTTGACGAAAAATATCAGCAAAAAGGAACTTCTCGCCAGCGTTGACCTGTCTGTGGATTTTGCGCCAGTTTGATCACGTAACAAATAGAAGCACTCTTAGTGCTCACTTCTTCTTAATTACGAAGTGATCCTTCTTCTGCCATGCCAGTTTCTTTGCGTCGGGATCGACGAGGCGGATCATGGTCGCCTTGAGTTGGTCTCGCTCAAGCTCGAACTTTACGTAATGGTAGTTCGGAAAACCGGGGTCCTGGTAAAGATCGACTTGAGTGCGGTCGACTTGATAAGGCTCTGCCCCGCCGCCGCCGCTTACCAAGTAAGTAACGCCGTCTTGCTCCGCGCGCTCGTAGTTGTGAATGTGACCGGCAATGACGACAATAGCCGCATGGATACTGGGCGCAATCTGTGATAGGAAGTCACGCAAAGCGATCTCATTTAGGCGCGGGTTGTGGTCGACGTGAATGCGCGTCTGGATATCCGCGACGGGCGGGTGGTGCAGGCTGATCATAACGAAGTCAACGGAGGGAGGTAGCGCCGTGAGCTGTGCACGAATCCACTTGATTTGCTTGCTCCCCATCGTCAGATCGCTGGTGCTGTCGAGTTGGATGAGAGAGAGGCGATCGCCGAGCGCAACCGAGTACCAGCGCATACCCGTCAACTCTGGGAAGGCGTTCCACCATGCTTCGACTCCTTTTTTCGGTCCGTCGCGGAGTTCGTGGTTGCCCAGCACTGGATAGACCCGCAGGTGAGCGTCGTGCCAGGCTTTGGTCTCAGCGCGGAAGGTATCGTAATCCGAAACGTCTGTGCCTTTGAAAGGAACATCGCCTGACATCTGGATCGCGTCGGGATTCTCCTCTGCAATCTTAGCCACAAGCGCCCTTCGAGCCTCGGGATCCGAGATCATGAAATTTAGGTGTTCATGGAAGCGCTGGTCGCCATAGGCAATGACCGTGACGTGGGAGGAAAGTGCCATCGCGGCCACGCGGAAGGTCGGAGCGCCGTCGTCCGGCGGAGTTTGCTGGGCAAAGAGCCGGACAGAAACAAGCGAAAAAAGAACAATTCGAGCGAGCAGGCGTGAACTCATGGTCGCAATTGTAAACAACGGACCAGGAAAGCGCAGGAAGACGACACTATCCGAGGTTGTGGACCGCTTTTCCTCACCTCGCGGGACACGGC
Source organism: Granulicella sp. (assembly GCA_025357875.1). Taxonomy (GTDB): domain Bacteria; phylum Acidobacteriota; class Terriglobia; order Terriglobales; family Acidobacteriaceae; genus Edaphobacter. The sequence continues at coordinate 32,885 of JANYLK010000025.1, read as the reverse complement.
GGAGGAACTAAACTTGAGGTATGTCAGCTGAATTCACCCATCTCCACCTGCATACGGATTACTCGCTGCTAGACGGCGCATGCGACGTGGATAAGTTAGTCAAACACGTCGATTCGCTGGGCCAAAAAGCCGTCGCAATGACCGACCACGGCAACATCTTCGGGGCCGTACATTTCTTCAACGCGGCGAAAGAGAAAGGAATCAAGCCCATCCTCGGGTGCGAACTCTACATCTGCAAAGAGGACGATCACCGCGCCAAGCCGAATCCTGACCTGAAATACAACCACCTGCTGGTGCTCGCCGAGAATGACGAAGGTTACCGCAATCTTGTACGCCTCACCTCTGAAGCAGCACTGTACGGCTTCTATCGCAAGCCACGTGTCTCCAAGGACTTTTTAGCGAAGCACTCCGCCGGACTCATCGGCTTTTCCGGTTGCCTGGCTGGCGAGATCTCGCAGCACATCATGGAAGGGCACTACGATGCAGCCAAGACTGCAGCCGCGCAGTATCAAGACATCTTCGGTCGCGGCAACTTCTTTCTCGAAATTCAGGACCATCAACTCGGACCGGATAAGGCTGTCTGTGATGCAATGTTCCGTCTCGAAAAAGATCTGGATATTCCGCTGATAGCGACGAACGACTCGCACTACATCGCCGCGGACGATAGCCGAGCCCACGAAATTCTACTGTGCGTACAGACCGCCGGCTCGATGAATGATCCCAAGCGTTTCAAGTTTGACACCAACGAGTTCTACATCAAATCCGCTGACGAGATGGCACGTCTCTTCGCCCACGCACCCCACGTCGTCAGCGGTACCATGCAGTTTCCCGAGCGCTGCAACCTCAAACTCACCAAGGTCGACAATCCGTTCCCGGCGTTCCCCGTTCCCGAAAGCGAGACGCTGGAGAGCTTTTTCGAAAAAGTGTGCCGTGAAGGGTTACAAAAGCGTCTTGGTACCTCCGTTGAACATCTTCGCTCGACTGGCCTGTTAAAGAGAACAATCCCTGAATATCACGCGCGACTCGATCGGGAGATCGACTGCATCGAGCAAATGCAGTTTCCTGGATACTTCATGATCGTTTGGGACTTCATCCGTTACGCGCGCGAGCAATCGATTCCGGTCGGCCCGGGCCGTGGTTCTGCCGCTGGCTCGTTGGTCGCATACTGCATGGAAATCACCGACATCGACCCACTGCAGAATGAGTTACTTTTTGAGCGCTTTCTCAATCCCGAGCGCGTGTCCATGCCCGATATCGACATCGACTTCTGCCAGAATCGTCGTGGCGAAGTCATCGATTATGTCAAGAGAAAGTATGGCGATGACCAGGTCGCGCAGATCATCACCTTCAACACCATGGCTGCGAAGGCGGCGATCAAAGATGTAGGCCGTGCGCTCGACATGCCCTACGGAGAAGTCGATCGCATTGCCAAACTCATCCCGACAACCATCGGCATCACTATCGGCCAGGCACTCAAAGATTCGCCTCCACTTGCTGCCGCATACGAAGATCCAAAAATTCGCGAATTGATTGACACTGCTCTGCGCCTCGAGGGCCTCGTACGCGGAGCCGGTGTTCATGCCGCTGGCGTTGTCATCGCTCCCAAGCCGCTCACTGAACTCGTCCCGGTCACGCGCACCAAAGATGACGCCATCGTCACCTCGTACGACATGAAATCGATCGAGAAGATGGGCCTGCTAAAGATGGACTTCCTCGGCCTGACGACGCTCACCGTCATCGACGATGCGCTCAAGCTGATCAAGAGCACCAAGGGCATCGCCATTGATCTCTCTACCATCGCGTTGAATGACGCGACCACATACGAACAGGTATTCCATCGTGCTTTAACTTCGGGCGTCTTTCAGTTTGAATCGAGCGGCATGCGCGACGTGCTGCGCCGATACAGGCCCACCAGCGTCGAAGATCTTACCGCATTGAACGCGCTGTACCGTCCAGGCCCTATCCAGGGTGGCATGATCGACGACTTCATTGAGCGCAAGTGGAATCGCCGCGCGGTTGAATATCTTTTGCCTGAACTCGAGCCTCTGCTTCGCGAGACGCTCGGCGTCATCGTCTACCAGGAACAGGTAATGCAGATCTCCAACGTCGTCGCGGGCTACTCGCTCGGCGAGGCAGACCTTTTGCGCCGCGCCATGGGCAAGAAGGACGAGAAGGAGATGGCGAAGCAGCGCGAACGCTTCATGTCCGGAGCCGCCGCGAACAAGCATCGCAAAGATGTCGCCGGCACAATCTTCGATCTCATGGCGCAGTTTGCTGGCTATGGCTTCAATAAGTCGCACTCCGCAGCCTACGCGTTACTTGCGTACCATACGGCCTGGCTCAAGACCCATTACCCAGTCGAGTTTATGGCCGCTCTACTGACCAGCGAAACGTCAAAGCCGGAGAATGTAGTGAAGTACATCTCCGAATGCCGCGAGATGAACATCCCTGTCGTTCCGCCCAACGTCCAGGTCTCGGATGCAAACTTCACGCCGGTTCAAGCGGAATCCGGCGAGGCGATCGGCTTTGGCCTTGCGGGCATCAAGAACGTCGGTCACAACGCCATTGTCTCCATCATCGAGGCGCGTAAGGCCCTGCGTGCGGGAGGCAAGTCCGGATTCGCTAGCCTATGGGAGTTCTGCGACAAGGTCGATTTGCGCCTGCTCAACAAGCGCGTGCTCGAATCATTGATCAAGGCTGGTGCAATGGATGTCTTCGGACGCCGCGGCCAAGTGATGGCCGCGCTCGACAAGGCAATGGAACGTGCCCAGAAGTCGCAGAAGGATGCTGCGGCAGGGCAGAGTGGTCTTTTCGGCGGTATCTTCGACGCAGACGATACACCCGCTGCAAGCCGTGAGGCAGAGGCCCTGCCAGCCGCTCCCGATTGGGACGAACACACGCGCCTGCAGAATGAAAAGGAAGTCCTCGGGTTCTTCGTCTCCGGCCATCCACTCGATCGCTACCGCGAAAAGCTGCGCAACCTGAAGGTCGTCGACACCGCAACTGCATGCGAGATGAAGCCGGAGCCGCAGGTATTTCGGCGAGGACAGAATGAGCAACAAAACGAGATACAAATTGCAGGAGTGATCACTGGCCTCAAGGTGGCGAAGTCAAAACGGTCAGGCGAAATGTACGCTCAGGCGTGCCTCGAAGATGCTGTCGGCAAGATTGAACTGATCGCCTTCTCAACCGCTTACCTGAAGCTAGCCGAGAAGCTGAAGATCGACGTGCCCGTGTTGGTGCGTGGTGTACTGCGTGGAGAAGAAGATTCCGCACCAAAGATTTCCGTGTCAAACATCCAGGCACTCGAAGACGTCGTGCTCAAACTACCGGAATCGTTGCGCATCAAAGTACCGCTCCATCATCCCGACGCTGCGCTTTTGGTAAAACTTCAAGCCGTTTTTCTCGCCGCACCCGGAAAGGGGAGGCTCCTGCTCGACCTCGAAGAACCCGGAGAGTTCTGCGCCGTACTCGAACCGCACAACGTCACAGTAAGCGCGGACCGCCTGTTTATTGACCGAGTTGAAGAACTGGTTGGTCGCGGTGGCGTCCGCGTAATCGACTGACGCACGCCTGCGCAAAGATGCAAGCAAATCATTCCCAGTCGCTTGCTTGCATCCGTTTGAAGCTCTAGGTTAATTCGACCCCCGCCTCAATTCCCCCAGAATTGAATTGACGTTCGCTGCGATGGCCCCACCCCACTAACCGCAGTCCGATACAATGTTTCAGATGGCAGAACAAGAATCAAGCAAGCTTTCGCAGGTCCAGGCAGCATCGGCCATGCCCGAAGCCTGGCGCAGGACAGAGCTTGCGCGACACCCCGATCGTCCTTATCCGATGGACTTCATCGAAGCACTCTTTAAAGACTTCAGCGAGATTCATGGCGATCGTGCCTTTGGCGACGATCCTGCGATGGCGTGCGGAATGGCTCGATTTCATGGACGAGCAGTCCTCGTCGTCGCCAATCTCAAGGGTCGCACGCTCAAGGAGAGAGTCGTACGCAAATTTGGATCACCCGACCCGGAGGGATATCGCAAGGCCCTGCGTGCCATGAAGATTGCCGAGAAGTTTGGCCATCCCATCTTCACCTTTCTCGACCTCGCAGGCGCCAATCCGGGCATCGGGGCGGAGGAGCGCGGACAGGGTGAAGCCATCGCGCGTAACCTGCTTGAAATGGCGCGGCTGCGTGTTCCTACCATCGCCACCATTACCGGAGAAGGCGGATCCGGGGGCGCGCTTGCTCTCGCAGTGGCCGACCGGGTGCTTATGCTCGAAAACGCGATTTATTCCGTTATTTCTCCCGAGGGCTGCGCCTCCATCATGTGGAAGGATGCGGGTAAGAAGCAGCAGGCGGCAGCGGCGCTCAAGTACACATCGTTCAATGCAAAAGATCTCGGCTGCGTCGACGATGTCCTCAGCGAACCCGAGGGCGGCACCCACCTCGACCCAGCCTGTGCGATGGCCATGATCGACGAGAAGCTTCGCTACCATCTTGCTCAACTCGACACCAAGTCTATCGACCAGATGCTTGAAGAGCGCTACCAAAAGTTCCGTAATATCGCGCAGTTCTACACCAACGCCGAGTAGCCTTACTCGCCGCAAAACCACTCCACAACAAGGCAGAATATTTTGCAGGCATCAGGCACCTCCACCAACACCGCTCTTCCGCCGCCTCCGCCGCCCGCTCTGACCAGCCCTCGTCAGCGCCCACGCTCCCTGCAATTTGCCCTCTTCCTCGCCGCAATGGTCTGGTACCTGTGCGCACGCCTGCTGGCAGCAAGTTCCTCTCGCGGGATAGCCAACCGTTTCGACCTCGGCGACTTACAGCCACTGATCAGTGCACTATTTCTACTGTTCCTCATCGTCTGCGGCTTCGCGTTGTTGCGCGCCATTGAACACCGGCGAGCTCCGCTGCGGCTTACGCTCGGACTTCCGCGTCGTACAACGTCGCGCACGGAATGGGCCACAGGTGCGGCGATCGGGTGGGGGCTCGCCGTCGCTTCCGTGCTTCCTATGGTGCTTACCCGTTCCCTGAAATTGCAGTTGTGGACAGCACCGCGCGCCTTTGAACTGATGGGACTTGGCCTCCTGACGCTCCTGGTTGCAACCCTAGCCAATGCAATCGCTATCTTTGGCTACGGTTTTCAACGTCTTATTGCAGCAACCGGCCCGGTGCGCGCAACCCTGATGATCTTAGCTTTGGCTGCAATTCAAGTTGCCATCACGCCCACCCCGTTCGGCACTCCTGACGGTGTGCTTATTGTGGTCGAAATCCTGGCCGTACTTCTGTTTTGCCTTTGCTGGCTTCGAACCCACGGATTGTGGCTCCTCTGGGGACTTCACTTCGCGTGGGCGGCATCGACCGGAGTCCTCTTCGGACTTCCACTCGCCGGCAACTCCGACTTCGCCTCCGTCATCGACACGCGCGCAGCTGGACCTCTTTGGATTACGGGAGGCAACTACGGACCAACAGCGGCCGCGCTCTCCATGCTGGTCTTACTGGCCGCGATTCCGATTCTGATTCGCGTCACCAGGGACTACGCCTGGGACTATACCCACCCTCCGCTGATCCCAGCTGGGTACGACGTGACTATAGCTCCGCCTCCCGCTCACGTCGCCATGGAGCAATCCGCGTTGGCCGCCTACCCGGTGAACCCCGCCTCCCTCGTCCAGATCCTCCCCGCAGCTCCGCAAAATCACACCATAGTCAAATAGCCTCATTTATTTGAGTCAAAGCTGGAGTAGGGTGCGGTGGCTCGGTTGATGTTTCGAGGCTTGTCCTATTCCGATTAGGATTCGGACAACCTTGCTAAGGCAACTAGCAGCGATCATTGTCCAGCCTGTAAAACGTCCCCCTTGTCAAAAAAGGAAAGTTGGAGCAAGATTCGATATACACGAGGTGCCGCGCCGTGGCCTTTCGTTCGACCCAATTTTTCCTGATCGCCGCATCGCTTGGCTTTGCCCCTGCGACTCCGCAGGTCGTTGCGCAGGTGTTTGTGGTCGGCGAAAAGTCAGCAATGGCCGACGTCGCCAGTGACTTTCATCCCACCCGAGTCGAACTTCCATCCACTCCGATCGGCGAACGAGGACGTCGTGACCTGATTCGCAATCTAGAAGCGGAACAGGGTTTTGCCCACCGAAACCTTCCTCTCGGGGACGGCCTTATCCTGATGGCCAACGGCAATATGACACCTGGAGGCGAAGCTTACAAACAGATGCTCTACAAGAAGGGCACTTCGGCTGGGCCTGGCGACAGAGTGGCCATCACTAAGGTCACCGTGAAGCCAGATCGAATCGTCTTCGATCTCAATGGCGGACCCTACCTCAAACATCGCTTCCTCCGACACATCGAATTGAACGATAACGCAGTCGTCGCCGACGATGGAGCGCAGGTAACTGGCTGCCGCGTCACGCTGGTCTTCGAAGGCGGACTTCCCGACATCAGCGCGCCCGAGGTCAAGGCGCTGCTCGATCCCATCATCGATTTCGGTGTGAAAACTTCAGGCGAGGCCTACGCCGACAGCCTCCCGCCCTTCCTCAAAGACGCCGTCGCGCAGCACGATGTGCTCGTCGGAATGAATCGCAAGATGGTTCTGGCCGCGATGGGTGCGCCACTCTCCAAGCTGCGCGAACTTGTACCTGGGACAACCGACACGCACTATGAAGAGTGGATTTACGGGCAGGTGCCGCAGACCATACGCTTCGTCCGCTTTGTGGGCGACCGCGTCACCCAGGTGCGGATCGCCGCGCTCGGTCAGTCCATCGCGCTGCACGACCAAAATGAGATGCACGGCTATCTCGACCCGGCGGACACCCGCGAGGTTGCCATGGGCGATGAAAAACCAGGGAATGGGGAAGCCGGCGCAGCCAAACCACCGACCATTCTCAAGCCCGGCGAAGTCGCACCTGGCAATTCGCAACGGGTCCGCTTGCCAGTCTCAGCGCCTACAGCTTCGGGGACTCAGGACAAGAGCGACTCTGCACCCGCAAGCGCACCTTCAGCCACAAATCCTCCAGCAACTGCGCCCGTCAATCGCGCCAAAGGCCTATCGCTGTAACGTGATTGCCTAAACAATGGTCTGCTAGCTTGCGGCCGTTAGCGCTGCCTGCTGTGCAACAAGCAACTCGCCAATGCCTTTTTCTGCGTAGTCGAGCATTGCCGTAAGTTGAGTGCGGCTATAGGAAACGCGTTCGGCTGTGGCCTGCGTCTCGACCAAGCCGCCGTCCGCAAGCATGACAACGTTCATGTCGACATCCGCGCGCGAATCCTCCTCGTACGCGAGGTCAAGCAGGATGTTGCCATCCACGATGCCGACCGAAGTTGCTGCCAGCATCTGGCGCATCGGCGAGGTCTTCAATGTCCCCGCGGCGACCAGTTTGCCGAGCGCAATGGCGAGCGCAACTGATGCTCCAGTAATCGCTGCAGTCCGCGTTCCGCCATCCGCCTGCAGCACATCGCAATCAAGGATTATGGTGCGCTCACCCAGAGCCCTCATATCCACCACAGCGCGAAGCGAGCGCCCGATCAGCCGCTGGATCTCGTGGGTTCTGCCACCAATTTTGCCGCGTTCCGACTCCCGCGGAGTACGCGTCAGAGTAGCGCGCGGTAACATTCCGTATTCGGCCGTGACCCAGCCACGACCAGAGTTGCGCATCCATCCAGGAACACCGGACTCGATGGTTGCATTGCACAGGACGCGCGTGTTGCCGGTCTCAATGAGCACGGAGCCTTCGGCGGTTGCAACGAATCCGGGAGTGAACCGAACCGGTCGAAGTGCGTTGGCCGGACGGCCATCGGGACGGAATATCTGCGGGGTAGAGTGGGTATGGGATTCGTGTGATTCGTGAACTAGGGCCATGGCGCGATTATAGTGTCGGTCGCAGGCTGTGATGCTCGACTGAGAATGAATAAGGGAAAACGTAGAATCTCCGAGCAGGTCGCTCAACGCATTCCCGAATTGGCGAGACTGTCCCAATTAGGGAATATTAAAGAATCTTTATGTTCACACGAGTTTTGTCCTATAGACGGGTTCTGGGTGTCCCATTTTGGAATTTACGGCACAACCGCGATCCTAAGGAATTACTGTTGTGGTGTTTCTTTCAGCTAGTTACGTGGGTTGTACCAGTTTGGCACTCGACCTGATAACAGCATGAGTGTCTGGGTCTCCAACAAAGGAGAAAGCAGGCAAACGGAGTGTCGTGTGCGGGCCAAGCAGAGTTTGAACGCCTCAGGGATGCAGAGCAAGTGTGGAGTACTCACGCCGTATCTAACAAATCATGCCAGGGCTTCCCGCCTTCGTGCACGAGGATTGCAACAGGGCGCTGCCACCATGCCCCGCGGATTACAGGCGCTGAGGAATCAACAATCAGAGTCGTTCCCAGGCACGATGAGAGGAGAGGGAATGCTCCACGACGCTCGCAACCTGATGGGAACGATCGGGCTCTATTGCGATCTTCTCTCAATGCCGGGCGTCTTGAAGCCGGAGCATCGCGAGTATCCCGAGGAATTACGCCTTCTTGGTGCGCGAAGCAAGTCACTCATTGATCACCTGATGCAGTCCTTGTTTGTCTTGGAGGATAAGGTCACCGCGCCTGTGGACTCGACGAGGGCAGACGGAGCAAAAACCTCTTTGAGCGGAGGGGCGAAGAGCGGCGAGACCAGCGGGGGAAGCGAACATACCACTAAGGCGGTAAGCCTTCGCAGTGTCGTCGAGCGTTGTTCAGGCCTGCTGAGCCGTGTGGCGAGCGGCAGGACCATTGAAATTGAATATGGTCCGGCAGCAGCGGTAGCCGTGAGGGTACGGGATGAAGTGGTTGAGCGAATTCTCGTCAACCTGGTCCGGAACGCGACGGCGGCTATGGGTGCTCAAACCTCGCCCAGCGGTGGATCGGCATTAGGCACCCTAGAGAACTCCCCTGCTGCAATACGGATCCTGGTGGGTCCCTTGGTCAGCAGTGTCGGCGAACACAAGCCATGGCCGTTCCAGCGGGTAAGACTAGTAGTTGAGGATGCGGGCAGGGGAATGGACACGCAACAGCTTCAACGACTTCTCGCCGGAACCGGCGCGAGATCGCGAGGGGGCCACGGGATTGGTTTTGGTGTCGTCCTTGATTTGGTAGCTGCCTCAGAAGGAGAGATTCGAGTGATGAGTGAACCAAAGATCGGAACCCGGGTCCAGATTGAATGGCCTATTGTGGCGACGGCTGAGGCAGGGAATGGGACGGGCGATCTGCCGGACTCAGCGCTCGAGTCACCGGCTTCTCTGGGGCTTCAGAATCCCACCGAATCGGGGGGAGCCCAGTCGCAACGCCTGGAAAACTTAGAGATGGGGATGGAGATAGTTGATTGATGTCAGACTCTTATCTTCTCCCTCCGTCGGTGAAGTCAGATCACCGCGAATTGAACCATCTGGTCATCGGAGCGCGCGAAGCGCTCCATGGTGCAACCTCAGTCTTGCCTGCTCCGGCGGGGCTTGCCCGGGTTCCAGTCGCTACCAGATCGAAGATCAACCTGTCCCACCTCCCGGAAGGTATGCCTGCGCTGCGCATCCTGGTAGTGGACGATGACGCCTCTTTGCGGAAAGCATGTTGCGAGATAGCGAGTGGAATGGGCTTAACCGTGCTTGCGGCGGGAAGTGTGCCAGAGGCTCTCGCGGTTCTAAGAGAGCAGCCAGTGGACATGCTTCTGCTTGACCTGAAGCTTCCGGGAGGCGGCGGTTTGAGTCTTCTTGGCCAGGTAAAGACGCTCTATCCAAAGATTGCCGTAGTGGTAATGACAGCGTTTGCTACGGTGTCTTCGGCGGTGGAGGCGATGCGCATTGGAGCCGGAGACTATCTAACTAAACCATTCGCGCTCGAGGAGTTGACTGCGGTGCTGGATAAATCAAGCCGCGGGCTTCATGTCGACCTACAGAGCCGCATGCTGCGAGAACGGCTGCGTACACAGCGGGGCATGGGCGATCTGGTCGGGACTTCCCCCGGGATGGAGAAGGTCTACCGCATCTTGTCGAAGGTTGCGTTTTCGAATCATCCTGTGCTGATTCTTGGTGAAAGTGGCACCGGCAAGGAGGTGGTGGCACGATCGATCCACAGCAGCGGACCCAATGCCGCGAAGCCGTTCATTCCGGTGGATTGCGGGTCACTGGTCCCGACGCTGATTGAGAGTGAGTTGTTTGGACATGTGAAAGGAGCGTTTACCGGTGCGGACCGTGCCAAGGAAGGATTGCTTACGGCGGCTGGCGGAGGAACGGTATTTCTGGATGAGATCGGTGAATTACCTCTGGAGTTACAAGCTAAATTGCTGCGCGCTCTGCAGGAGAAAGAGGTGCGGCCTGTCGGATCGACACACTCGGTTGCCATCTCGGCGCGAATTCTGGCTGCGACCAACCGCGATCTAACCTCGATGGTGGAGCAGGGGCAGTTTCGCAAAGACCTGTACTTCCGGCTGAATGTGGTGGGTTTGAAGATCCCTCCGCTGCGTGAACGCATAGAGGATATCGCGGTGCTGATTGAGTATTTCCTAGAGCGTGTCCAGCGCGAGACCGGCAAGGCACATTGTTTCTCCGACGACGCTGTTCGGCTGATGCTCGAGTACGACTGGCCTGGTAATGTACGCGAACTTCAGCATGCAATCGAGCGCACCTGCGCAATGTCCTCAGGTCCCATTTTGCACACAGTGGATCTGCCGACGCAGTTGCAGAACTTCTGCGAACATCGCCGGGAAGACGGCCCGGTTTGCGGCAAGTTCAAAGACGGCTTGGGTGACGGTCAAGGGCTTTTAGCCAGCGCGATCGTCTCAATCGCCGATATGGAGAAGAAGGCGATCTTAGGGACGATACGGCAACTGAAGGGAGACAAACTGATGGCTGCGCGTCTGCTCGGAATCGGCAAGACGACCCTCTATCGCAAGTTGAAAGAGTACGGTCTTAAGCAAGCAGACGTGTCGATGGACGATTGAATCGTCAACTCACTGGACTGAGTGTGTCCAGCCACAGAGCGCCCCTGCTGCTATGCTGGGATTTGCCGGTATACGGCAGACTAACAATCTCTGGAGTGAGTGTATTCATGTCTGAACCTGTAAAGATTACCGTTCGTCCGAACGGCCCGCTGCGGGTCGAGGGAGCTATTGTGCTGTGCGATGCGGACGGCAAAGAGTGGGACCTTACTGGCAAGCCTGCCGTGTCGCTTTGCCGATGTGGAGCGAGCGAGAAGCGGCCGTTCTGCGACGGCGCGCATAACCGGATCGGCTTTCAGTGCACGACCAGCCCAGCAAACCTGACCTAGAGGCTGGCTCAATTGAACACCCTGCAAATTCTGCGATCACGGCTGCTATTCGTCTTGCTAGCCGTGGTGATGACTGCTGCCTGCGATCCCGGGCTTGCCCAGAGAGCGATCTCACCGCCTGAATTCGGCCAGTATGTCGGCGAGTACCGATGGAACTCAAATCCCGACGTTGTTATGTCGGTTTATCGTGAGGCCGGGAAACTTTACGAGGAGCGCGAAGGCCGGCTGCGGCGGCAGCTTGTTCCCGACACGACTCAGGATCATTTTGTAGTCGCTGCGCTAGCATCCCACGTCATCTTCCTGCGGGGCGCTGATGGTTCCGTCACTGGACTGAGGATCCTACTGGATGCGGATGCCAGGGTTCTCGAAGAGGCGAAGCGGATCAGCACGGGAGGCGTACGACTCAGCCATTTTCGACCGTACACGCGTCAGGACGTGATGATTCCGATGCGCGATGGCGCACGATTGCATGCGGTGATTCTGCGACCGGAACACGTCGAAGCGGGCGAGATACTGCCGTTCCTGATAGATCGGACACCATACGGCGTCGATGGCTCGGATTCGGCGAGCGTCAATCTGGAAAAGCCCGAGTTAGCTGCGAGCGGATACATTCTCGTCTATCAAGACGTCCGCGGAAGATACAAGTCAGAAGGACAGTTCGTGATGAACCGGCCGATCGTTGAGCATGGAAACAAGACGAAGATTGACGAGAGTACAGACGCCTACGACACGGTCGACTGGCTGCTCAGGAATGAGCCGAATAACAATGGCCGCGTCGGCGTTCTTGGTCTGTCTTACGGAGGCTTCCTGGCAATAATGGCGGGCATCGATGCGCATCCCGCGGTGAAGGCAATCTCTCCGCAGGCGCCGATGACGGACGTTTGGATGGGCGATGATTTCTTTCATAACGGCGCATTTCGGCAGAGTTACGGCTTTGACTACGTGCAGCAGATGGAGGCGCAAAAGACTAACGCGCCCGTGAACCTGAAGGGCGACACCTATGATTTCTTTCTGAAGCACGTCAACTTTGTGGGTGCGGCTGCGACGGCTTTTCAAGACATGAGAGAGTTACCGACCGCGCGGGCATTTCTCGACCAGCCGGAATACACGAAGTTCTGGCAGGACATGGCGGTTGAAAATCGGCTGAGCCATGTCACCTTGCCTACGCTTGAGGTAGGCGGGTACTGGGATCAGGAGGACATGTGGGGAACGCAGGCGCAATATGCCGTGCTCAAGAAACATGATGACAGGCATGAGATTTTCCTCGTGCTTGGACCGTGGAACCATGGTGGATGGAAGAATGAGGGCCGCAAACTTGGGTCTTCTTTTGGGACGGTGGACTTCGGGGAGGCGACCGGGATCGAATATCGCAAGACCATGGAATTTCCTTTCTTTGAGAAGTACCTGAAGGACAGACCAGGATTCGATCTAACTGACACAGCCAGCTTCCGCACCGGCGTGAACAAGTGGATGCGGTACGACGTATGGCCTCCGGTGGACGGCTTTGCTAGTGCAAATCTCTATCTTGAACCGGGAGGCCAGTTAAGCTTTGTGGCTCCGACTGGCGGACAGGATATGGTTGCGGCGACCTACGTTGCAGATCCAGCCAACCCGATCCCGTATCGCCATCGACCGATCCAGTCGACGTATGCGCCGGGCTCAAATTGGTACACGTGGCTCGTGGAAGATCAGCGCTTCATTACGAGCCGCAAAGACGTCGCAAACTTCATCATGCCGGCGCTCGATCATGACGTGACCATCACCGGGGATGTGACGGCTGACCTGTTTGCCGCGACAACAGGAAGCGATGCAGACTGGATTGTGAAGCTGATCGATGTGTATCCGGACGATGCGCCCTCGCCCGTTACCGGGTACCAGTTAATGATTGCGGAAGAGATCTTTCGTGGGCGATATCTCAAAAGCTTTGAACATCCGCAGCCGCTGACGCCGGGTGCGGTGAATGAGTTGAAGTGGAGCCTGCACGGCGTCGATCACACTTTCCTGAAAGGCCACAGGATCATGGTGGAGGTGCAGTCGAGCTGGTTTCCGCTTTACGATCGGAACCCTCAGACGTTTGTGCCAAACATCATGACCGCTGCGAAGAATGCCTACAAACCTGAAACGGTAACGATCTATGGCTCGGCGAATTACCCGTCGCGGTTGGAGTTCGAAGTAGCGAAGTAGCGATCTGCCTCGGGATATTCTGTACCCCCACCCCCCTCCCCCATATACATCTTGGCGATAAGCTATGTGTTTTGTGCTCGTTAGTGGATGCCTGGATCTGCAAGATCTGGCTTCTAAAAGACTTGCTGCTAAAATCCCGGGAGTCAACGACTTAGCCGGTTCTCGGCGCGCCTCGCCATCCCTCCGGTCGCGGGTGGGCTGAGTTTTGCCAGTTGAATTTTTATCTATACATTGATCATACCGGGTTGACCATAACTGTTACGCCAACTATTTTGTTGCGGTAAGTGCTTGCAATGAAGTCACTTATGTCAATATTTATTGGTTTGAGGGCTTGACACGCGATTTTGCTGAGCAAACCGGTGAAACTTTTTTTTGCGATGTCGCCAGCTCACTTCAGTGGCAGGGGAAACATGAGGCCGCCCTGGGTGTCGAGACGGTTTAGGGCTTGCGGCAGTTTGAGGGGAGAGCCGTCGCCCAAGTCGCGGTTGTAGAGTTCGCCGTAGTTGCCTATGGCGGCGATGACATGCGTGGCCGAGGCATTGTCGAGACCGAGGCGGGTGCCGATTTCATGGGTTTGGCCGGTGAGGATTTGGAGTGTGGGGTTGAGGGGAAGAGGGGGAGAAGAAACAGAAGGAGGAGAAGTAGATCCCTTTGCTTCGCTACGGGATGACAAAGGGGCGCTACGGGACGACAACGAAGGGTGGCGACGGGATGACAACAGAGGGGAAATGCCGGAAGACACAAGTGGGGCGCTGGGGGATGACGACAAAGCGGTGCTGTGTTGGGTGAGGCCACTCTGTTCGGCGTTAAGAAGGACTTCGATGGTCCAGAGAACGATGTTGGCGAAGGCGGGGTCGTCGGAGCGGGATGCGGCGGCGAGTGGGTCCTGCGAGATTTGATCCGGGAGCAGCGCATAGCGGGAGGCGAGTGGGCCGAACGCAAGGCGTGTGGTGGCGAGACGGGTGAGGTCGCCGGCAAGTGCGGTGCAGTTTCCGGTGACGAACGCGGCTTCCATCTCGCCTTCTTCCTGGAAGGGAAAGGGAAGAAAGGCAAGGTGCTGCTGAGTGAACCAGGTGCGCAGGGCTACTTCTACTTGGGTCTCGCCGAGGAAGCAGATTTTCTTTTCGCTAAGTTGATCGGCACGGGTGAGGCTGGCGGCGATGGGGACGAGAAAGCCTACGCCGTCGTGGAGCAGTGGCGGGCTAAAGGTGAGAGATGGGTCGCTGGCGTGCGTGAGGTCGAGAGTCTGGGTTGGGATCAGATCGATCTTGCGATTGTGGAGGGCGGCGGTGGTGGCCACGTCGTCAGGGTAGGTTGTGACGGTGGTGCGGGCCTTTGGGCCGAGGATTGCGATGGCGACGGCTCGGCAGATGTCAGTGTCGAAGGCGATGCGGGCGCCGTGGTCGTCGGTTGAGGAGTATTCGGGTGTTTCCTGGTTGATGCCACAGCGGAGGGTTTTGGTTTGGCGGATGTGGGTGAGGGTGCTGGCGTCAAGAGCGGAGGTGATCGCGAAGAACAGGCAACAGAAAAGACCAATACGGGGGTTCTTCGCTGCGCTCAAAATGACAGCGTGGGCTTGTCGGACGAACGGATTAGCTCTCTTGGCTTTTCGGTTCACCGGAGAAGGGAACGCTAAGGCTTTCATGGGATCCAGGTGCCGGAAGTGGGGATGCCCGGGGTGGTGTCGGGGCGGGGGTTGAAGTCGGCGGGGATTGGATTCGGGCGGCCGGTGTCGGTGGGGCGGATGTTCAGGGTAGAGCAGCCTTGGCCGTTGTAGTGAGGATAGGTGGTGATGTCGGACTCGGGGATTTCGGCGTAGCTGGCGGGCAGGGGTTCGGAGCGGCCGAGAAGGCGAAGGTTGGAGAAGCCGGAGAGGAGGTCGCCTACGCCGGAGACTTTATCGTCGGCGGGGCCTAGATCTTTCTGGTGGTATTTTGCGATGCCGATAGAGCGGGCTCGGACTTCGTCGGGCAGATCGGCGAGCGGGATGAGGTGGAACATCTCGTCGACGAGTTTGATGATGGAGCTGTGCTCCGCGAGTTCGTGAGCGACACCGTGGGCAGCGCCGTAGGGGGAGATGAGGATTGCTGGAATCCGGGGGCCCTGATCAAGCGGAAGGCCGCCGGGATCGCGCGAACGGATGCGCGGGCGAGCGTGATCGTAGTGCCCATCCGACTCGTCGTACGCGATCAGGATGACGGATTGCGGCCAATAGGGGCTGGCGGCTATGGCGTTGATCTCGCGGGCAAGGAGAGATTCGGAAAGCTGTGAGTCTGAGTAGCCGGGGTGGTCGTCGTCACCGTTAAATTCGGTGGCAAGGGCGGGGTTGGGATCGAGTGGGTGCTCGCCGAAGATATTGCCGTATCCGCCGCGAACGTAGAAGACTCCGGAGGTTGGGAGTGCCTGGTTCTGGATGTCGCTGAAGAAGTCGCCGAGGCCACGCATGTGAGTGTTGACGTCGGGATTGTTGGCGACGTAGCCGAAGTATTGCGGCGCGTTGTGGTGGACGATGTAGGTGTCGTGGGAGGTGGCGCCGGCGTCGTCGGTGGGCTCGTGGTCGTAGCCTTGCTGATACCAGGCCCAGTTTGTGGCGGGTGTACCGTGGCCTGCGATTTTTTTAATGTCAGCCTTTACGTCAAGAAGATCGAACGCTGGATCGTAGTCGGCGGCGGTGGTCTTTTCTATATCGGAGCCCATAAACGAGAGTGGCAGCGCGGCAAAGGTGAGATTGGGAGATGGATTGCTCCTTGGGTCACTGGTGGGCTTGGGATCTTTGAGCGTGGACCTGGGCGGCGGTTGAGGCTGTCTCAGGTGATCTCCTTTGGTGTCGAGCAATGAGCCCCAGTATGGGGCAGGATCCGCGACCATCGGCAGCCGGGCGGAGCTTTTGCCCGCTGCGTCGGCGACTTCGGGGTGGAGCATCCACTGGGTCTCGCCGGACTGGCCTGCAATCATCGCGATGGCATTGGGGGTAGAGGGGCCAATGACGGTGTCGAAGAAGTGGTCGAACAGGGTGAAGCGGTCGGCATAACGCCAAAGGAACGGTGCGACGTCGCAGTCGATGTGGGACATGACTAGTTCGCCGAATTGCTTGCTTTCCAAGGATGGGATCCTGGAAGGCTTGCCATGGCTGAGGGTAATGGCTTCTTCAGTCAGGGCGTAGCGATCGTTGCTTGCGATACCGTGACTGTCTACGTCGAGCTTGTTGTCGATAGCGACATGGTTATGATTCGAGCCCGCAAGATCAGATGGGTAGAGCGGTACTGTAACGCCGTTGATGTCGGTCACGGAGAAGGGAATTTTGAAAGGGGAGATGGTGCTGACAGTGCCGTCGACGTTGACGATGGGCTGACTAAGGCCGGCCACTTGAGAAGGTGGATGGGAGTAGAGGCCGTCGGCGCCGGGATAGGTTGCGAAGTAGAAGTCGAAGGAGCGGTTTTCCTGGAAGAGCACGAAGACGTACTTGACCTTTTCGCGGAGGAGTTTGAGTTTGGCTTGCTGGGAGAGGACGGGTTCGCTGGCTGAGGGAATGGTCCAGCGCTTGACCTCAGGGCTTGAGGGCGGCGCTATCGCTGCTTTGGTGGCCGAGGTTTGCGCACTGCAATACGATGTCAGCGCCAATACTAGAAATGCGACGAGTCTTGCTGATTGCATTCGTGAAGTTCTCCGGCAGCATGAGGGCAAGCGATAGGCTGAAAGGGTCCAAGGGTACCGACACGATTCCTGTTTTGGGACAAGGCCATTAACTCCTCTTGAATTGTATGCCGCATGTCACCGCCGAGGGTGGATTCTATACACGCTGGCATATCGGAATTGTTTCCCGGTGCCAAGAAGGAACTTGTTGGCCTGAGTTTTGATTGCAGTCTGTCTGGGGGATTTAATGCGTGTGCTGGTTGTGGAAGACGATCGCTCTTTGGGCCTGTTTCTGAGTAAGGTGTTGGAGTTGGAAGGACATCGCGTGGAATGGGTGGGTGACGGGGAAGCCGCGCTGGCGCATGCTGCCGGGAGCCACTCCGACCTGGTCCTGCTGGATCTGTGCCTTCCAAAGCGAGACGGGATGGAGGTGCTGGCGGAGATGAGGGCGCGGCATAACGACGCCTCGGTGCTGGTGCTGAGTGGACGCAGCGAGTTGAACGCGCGGGTGCAATGCCTGGATATGGGCGCGGATGATTACCTTGCGAAGCCGTTCAGTTATTTTGAACTGCGGGCGCGGTGCAGAGCGCTGCTGCGGCGGAGACAACAGTTTGCAGATCCGGTACTTCGTCACGGCGATCTAGAATTGCACCGGATTGAACATAAGGTGAACCGCGGCGGGCGGGAGATCAGCCTGACTGCGAAAGAGTTCCTGCTGCTGGAATACCTTTTGTTGCACGAGGGAGAATGCGTATCACGCGGCCAACTGCTCGCCGAGGTGTGGCGCATGCCGGAACAGACGGGCACCAATGTTGTCGACGTCTACGTCAACTATTTGCGACGCAAGGTGGACGATACAGCGGTGCAGGATACACAGGTCAATGCCCACTACCGAGGGCTTATTGAAACGGTTCGTGGAGCGGGATACCGGCTGGGCGGGATAGGCACGAAACCTATGGTTCGAAACATGGGCCAAGTTGCCGCTCTTGCTGGGTGTGCCTACGCGTAGACGCAGTATGAATCCAAAACAGAATTCTAAGCAATCGGAATGCAGAGCAGAAGACGACGAGGGAGAAGCAATGGGATACGGACTGGGCAGGAGCAACGGGGACAAAGCAGGATCTCGAACCGTTGTTCTTGCGAGCGCCGACGCACATTTTCGATCACGTTTGAGTCATCAGCTCACCGCGATGCGCTGGCAAGTGCGCGAGGCTGGAGGGGGTGCAGAGGCGATGGCGCAATTGGAGGTGGAGGGTGCGGAGGCGATGGTTCTGGACAGCGTTCTGCCCGATTTGGAAGTTGGCGAGTTCGCAAGCCAGATGCGGAGTCGGCATCCGGTGATGGATCTGCTTCGAGTTGACGGCGGGGCGGATGATACAGGTACACGCAGCCCTCGCAGAAACGAACTGTTACATGCGCTTCGCCAGGCGCAGATGGAGTGCTATTCAGCGAGCAACGCGGCTGAGACTAACGCGTGGATGCTACCAACAGTTGCGTCGCCGCAGTTGACTGCGGTGCAAAGGCTGGCGCCGGGGGGAGAGCGCGGCGCGGCATCCCGAGAAGTGGACGAGATGCTGCGATCACGTCAGAGAGGGCAGCCCGCGCTGCCGGGTCGCGAACTTGGAATGAAGGGCGATGGGCAAACTTCGACCTCTGAAATCGCGGTACCGTCCGAGATTCGGACGGAGCGGCAGACTGGGAGAGCTGTGGAGGTCCAGGACGCCAGGGAGATGCGGCCGCACGTGGCACCACTTCCAGAGATGGTTGGCGAGACTGCGGGGATGCTCGAATTGGCGAAGATGGTGCGACTGGTGGCTCCGCGATCGACCACGGTGCTGATTGAGGGAGACACGGGGACGGGAAAGGAATTGGTTGCGAAAGCGGTGCATGCTCTCAGCTCTCGCTCCAGCAAGCCGTTTGTGGTGCTGAACTGCGCAGCGATTCCGGAGGCACTGCTGGAGGCGGAGTTGTTTGGGCACACGCGCGGGGCATTTACCGGGGCGGTCCAGTCGCGGACGGGAAGGATTGAGGCTGCGCATGGAGGCACGTTGTTTCTGGATGAGATTGGCGAGATGCCGATTGCGCTGCAGGCGAAGATGTTGCGTTTTCTTGAGTCGGGTGAACTGCAGCGGGTCGGGGACAATGAGACGTTGCGAGTGGATGTGAGGATTGTGGCGGCTTCGCACCAGCCTTTGCTACGCCGGGCGGGTGAGGGAACGTTTCGACTGGATCTGTATCACCGGCTTGCGGTGTTCCCGGTGAAAGTGCCGGCGTTGCGGGATCGGATGGAAGACGTGTTACGGCTGGCAGAATATCTGCTTGCCCGGCTAGGAGAAGAGATGCCGGTCAAGAGACTCTCTGCAGGCGCTGCGATGCGGTTGATGGAGCATGACTGGCCAGGCAATGTGCGGGAGTTGGCGCACGTGCTAGAGCGGGGGGCGATCCTAGCGGAAGATCGGCGAGAGATTGCGCGCGAGGAGATACGACTATAAGAAGGCGGTGGATCTGAGCACCAGATATTGCCTACATTGGTTCTGCTCCCGCAGCGGACGATACGGGTATGTGACGGGCATCACAGAGGTTTCAAGAAAATGCGATTCAGATGAATGAGCGGTAGCCACAATTTCCTCGCAAACCGTACTACTTTGCCTTATTGTGAGTAGCCGTAAAGCGCAACGGCGGATCTTGCGGCCCAACGCTGAAGAGAGGAATAAGAGATGAACTGGTTCCGGACACTGATTGAATATTGGAGACGATGGAACGAATTGACGTAGTCGCTTACATAAGGTGAACGGCGTCCACGTCAAGGATGAGGTTGCGGCGGGGGATGGCTTGGGCTTCGGCAAAGGCTAGCAGTGCGCGCAGTGCGCGGCCAAGGACGTCTCGACGCTCGGCCTTTAGGATGAAGTGAAAGCGGTAGATGCGTTTGAGCCGGGCGATGGGTGCGGCGGCTGGGCCGAGGACACGAACTTTATCGAGGGGCGTTGTGGCAAACCAGCGGCCGAGGGTATAGGCGAAAGCGGAAGCTTCCTCGAATGTTTGACCCTGGATGATGACGTTGGCGAGAACGGCGGATGGGGGGTAGTGCATCCACTGGCGGTATTGAAGTTCTTTGGCGACGAATCCGGTGTAGTCGTGAGTGGCGGCGCATTGGATGGCGTAGTGCTCGGGATGATAGGTCTGGACTAGAACGCGGCCGGAAAGATCACCTCGTCCGGCACGGCCTGAGACCTGGGTTAGCAGTTGGAAGACGCGTTCGGCGGCCCGGAAGTCGGGCAGACCGAGGGCGGAGTCTGCGCCGACCACGCCGACGAGGGTGACGCCGTGGATGTCGTGGCCTTTGGCGATCATCTGAGTGCCGACTAATAGATTGATTTCGCCGGAGTGGAGGCGAGTGAGAAGGCGTTCCATGTCGCCGCGGCCGCGGACTGTGTCGCGATCCATGCGGCCGATGCGGGCGTTGGGGAAGAGCTCCTGGAGGCGTTCCTCGCCTTGCTGTGAACCGGCGCCGAGGTAGAAGAGGTGTTCGGATTGGCATTTGGGGCAAGTCTTCGGGATGGTGCGACGGAATCCGCAGTAGTGACATTCGAGTCGGTCGCCGGGATGAGCGTGGAGATCGGTTCCGATGACGGGCTTGTGATAAGTCATTGCGATAGCGCAGTTTTCGCATTCGATTTTATCGCCGCAACTTCGGCACAGAATGGTGAACGAGTAGCCGCGGCGGTTGAGCAGGATTATTACTTGCTCGTCTCGGTCGAGCGTGGCCTGGGTTTCGGCGACGAGTTGGCGCGAGAAGATGTCCTCCTTGCCTGTCTCTTTAAATTCGGTACGCATGTCCACGAGTTCGACGACGGGCAGCGGGCGATTCATAACGCGGGTGAGCATCTCGATGCGTTGATAGCGACCGCGTACGGAGTTGGCCCAGCTTTCGAGCGAGGGTGTTGCTGACCCCAGGACGACGACTGCCGAGTTGAACTTGGCACGCATCACGGCCACATCGCGACCGTTGTAGCGCGGTGTTTCGTCCTGCTTATAGCTGGAGTCGTGCTCTTCGTCGACGAGGATGAGGCCGAGGTTTACCATCGGCGCGAAGACGGCGGAGCGGGTGCCGACTACGATGCGGGCCTCGCCGCGACGGATGCGGTGCCACTGCTCGGCGCGCTCGTCGGGAGTGAGGCCGGAGTGCAGGAGTGCGACGTGCGTACCGAAGGCGGCGAACATCTGACCGGCCATGGCTGGAGTGAGGCCGATCTCGGGGACGAGCAGGAGGGCGGATTTGCCGGCGTCCAGGGCGCGCTGCATGGCGGCGAAGTAGACGCTGGTCTTGCCGGAGCCGGTGACTCCGTAGAGCAGGATCGGTTTGAATCCACCTTGTGACATTGCGGCAGCGATGGAGGAGAGCGCTTCGATCTGCGCTTCGTTGAGGGTGTGCTCGTGGGCGTTCTTCTTGCCGTTGTTGGGTAGGCCGCCGAGGTGAAAATCTTCTGGGGCGTCCTCTATGACGACCAACCCGCGCTTGACCAGCGTGGTGAGTGTGGAGGCGGGGACGCTGAGTTCGCGGAGGTCGCGGACGCGCATGCGACCTCCTGCGGCGGCGATTTCGGCGAGGATGGAGGTCTGATTTTCGTTGAGTTTGGGGATGCGCGCATCGGCCAGGAGGACTGCGATCCGTTCGGTGCGGCGGGCGTCGCGCTCTTCAGCGAGAGCTTCGCGAGTTAGCCATTTCTTGCGCACCATGGCATCGAGCAGTGCTTTATTCGCCTGCGTAGCGGAACGGAGAGCAGAGGCTTTGGCGGGGGTGCCATCTTCGAGATAATTGAGGACTGCATATTCACGATTTTGATCTTCGGGCGAAAGGCGGGAACGTCGGGAGGAACCCTTTGCTGCGCCGTCGTAAAGAACGCGGCGACCGGGTTCGGCGATGCGGTAGGCGAACTGGCGGCGGACTTCGGCGGCAAGCGGCAACATGCTGCGGAGGACTTCGCCGAGCGGGGCTACGTAATATTGGGCGATCCATGTGGCGAGTTGCATGAGTTCGTCGGGTAAGAGAGGTGCATCGTCGAGCACCTGCTGGAGGGGCTTAATTTCCATTCCTCCGGGTACGGGATCGTTATGCAGGCGGACGACGACGCCCATCAGACGTTGCCCGCTAAAGGGGACGAGGACGCGCGCGCCGATGGCAGGCGCGGTTCCGTTGACCGCGTAGGTAAAGGTTTGGTCGAGAGGGATGGGAAGGGCTACGTCGCAGTACAGACCCATCCTGTTAGCTTAGAGCTTCATTGCAAGGAAGACTACGATGCCCCGGAAGCCTGAGTTTGTTGGAAAGATACGGACACTCCTGATGCCAATGATTTCTATACCTTTTAACAAAACGGCCTATCGACTACGCAATTACTTTTGGTGGATTCGCTTACGGTCGAAGTGCGGAGGCGAAGGAAGTCGATAGAGAAGCAGGGCACTAGTTTTAGGTTTGATTTCCACTCACTGCGGCATAAACAGCTCTCACTGCTATTGTTTACCGCCTGCACACAAAGGCTTGGAAATCGGGCGTCCGATGTTATCCTAAACGGGACACATGGGCTTGGTGCTTGATAGCTCGGTGGTCCGACTTCGGACTATAAACTTAGATTACATATGAGGTGATTAGATGGCGACGGCGACGATCGATAAGACAGTTGTGGGTGTGGCGGCGGAGTACAAGGTTGCGGATATTGGCCTAGCGGAGTTTGGGCGCAAAGAGATTGATATTGCCGAGCAGGAGATGCCCGGTCTGATGTCGATTCGCAAACAATATGCCGCAGGTAAGCCGTTGGCAGATGTGCGTGTGACGGGATCGCTGCACATGACGATTCAGACCGCGGTGCTGATTGAGACCATGGTCGCGCTGGGCGCCGATGTACGCTGGGCAAGCTGCAATATCTTCTCGACGCAGGACCACGCAGCGGCTGCAATCGCGGCGGCGGGCGTTCCGGTGTTTGCGTGGAAGGGGGAGTCGCTCGAAGAGTTCTGGTGGTGCACCAACCAGTCGCTGAATTTCCCTGATGGTAAGGGCGGGCTCCTTGGGCCTCAAATGGTGATCGACGACGGCGGCGACGTTACTCTGCTGATCCATAAGGGTTACGAGTTGGAGCACGGCGACAAGTGGGTTGATTCGAAGTCCGGTTCGCAGGAAGAGGACGTCATCAAGGCGTTGCTGAAGAAGGTCCATGCTGAGCACCCCAAGCGCTGGACTGATGTGGCGAAGGAGTGGCGCGGCGTTTCCGAGGAGACCACGACTGGCGTTCATCGGCTATACAAGATGCTCGAAAAGGGCACGCTACTGGTACCGGCGATTAATGTAAACGATTCAGTTACAAAATCGAAGTTCGATAATTTGTATGGCTGCCGGGAGTCGTTGGTGGACGGCATCAAGCGCGCGACTGACGTGATGATCGCGGGCAAGGTTGCCGTGGTCTGCGGATTCGGCGACGTGGGCAAGGGTTCTGCGGCTTCACTGCGCGGCCTTGGAGCGCGCGTGGTGGTCACGGAGATCGATCCGATCAATGCGTTGCAGGCGGCAATTGAAGGCTACGAAGTGACGACGCTCGAGGAAACTCTCGGACGTGGCGATATCTATGTTACCTGCACCGGTAACGTGGACATCATCACGGTTGAGCACATGAAGCTGATGAAGGACCAAGCGATTGTGTGCAACATCGGCCATTTCGACAACGAAATCCAGATGGAGCCGCTGAATGCGCTGAAGGGCGTGAAGAAGCTGAACATCAAACCGCAGGTTGACAAGTACACGTTCGAAAACGGCAATAGCATCTTTGTGCTGGCAGAGGGACGCCTGGTGAACCTCGGATGCGCGACGGGACATCCCAGCTTTGTGATGTCGGCTAGCTTTGCAAACCAGACGCTGGCGCAGCTTGACTTATGGAAGAACAAGGACAAGTACAAGGTGGGAATTTACATTCTGCCGAAGAAGCTGGATGAGGAAGTGGCGCGGTTACATCTCGAAAAGATCGGGGTGAAGTTGACTACGCTTTCTAAGAAGCAGGCGGATTATCTCAGTGTGCCGGTGGAAGGACCTTATAAGGCTGATCACTACCGCTACTAGAAATGTCGATTGCATGCGGCCGCCGCTGGTCTTTATTGACAGCGGCGGCCTTTTCGCATTGTGGCCCTTGACTGCTTGCTGCCGCCAAGACGTAGGATGAGGCTGCGCAGCGAAATTGCTCTATACTTGGGCGTCCATTATCTTTTGTGTTTCTATTGCTAATTCCGAAGGAGACTGCTTGAGGGTGATCGGCTGCCTGTTGCTCTTGTCTGGATTTTTCGTCGTGGTTGCAGCCATGGTTCTGATGAATTCATTTCAGACGAGGATGGGGTTTGTGGTGGCTGGAGGTGGAGTGGAAGTGCTGGGGTTGGGGCTGCTGATGAACGGATACAAAGCGACGCGGAAGGAGCAGAGATGAACCCGGTGCTATGTCTGGTCTGCGTCATGCTGATTCCTCTTGCTGCGGCTGGACTGGCTTTGATCCACCAAGGACTGGGACGATCGCGGAGCGCGGCGCATGCGATGCTAGCGAGTTTGTGTGCGGTGGCGATTTCGGCAATCGTGTTTGTGGCAATCGGATTTTCATGGGCAGGATTTGTGGGTGGCCCGATTCATTCGTTTGCTGCAGGCGGCGTGCGGTGGGATTGGTTGGGTGCGGCACCCCTGTTCGGCGGCGGAATCCATTTTGATGGATCAGACGCGGCGAGTCTGAACAAGTCGCTGGTGCTATGTCTTGAGATGTTCGCTGCCGGACTCGCGGCGATGATCCCGCTGAGCGCTGGGACCGATCGATGGCGGCTGGGGCCGATATGCCTTGGCAGCGCGCTACTGGCAGGGTTGGGCTATCCATTGTTCGTGCACTGGGTGTGGGGTGGGGGATGGCTCACGCAGCTTGGGGCAAACTTTGGGATCTCGGGATTTGTGGACGCTGGTGGAGCTGGCGTGATCCAGGTAATAGGCGGGCTGATGGCGTTGGCGGTCGCGTGGATCACTGGATCACGGCGAGGCAAGTATGCCGATGACGGAATGGCGGCGGCAATCCCCGGGCACAATATTGTGCTCGTGTTGTTTGGGTGCCTGCTTGCACTGGTGGGATGGATCGGGCTCGATTCCGCGGTGTCGGTCTTGTTCTATGGAGCGGGACCACAACAAGTTGTCGGGGTTGTGATCAATGGGATGTTATCCGCCTCGGGTGGGTGCCTTGCGGCGGTCGCGATTACGCGGGTGCGCTATCGCAAGCCGGATGCGTCGCTGAGTGCGAATGGATGGGTTGCGGGGCTGGTGGCAGGGAGTGCGGCGGGCGCAATGGTCTCGCCGGTGGCTGCGATCAATACTGGCTTGATTGCGGGTGCGCTGGTCACATACATGATTGAGATATTCGAATTGAAGTTGCAGGTTGACGACCCGGGTGGCGCAATCTCTGTCCATGCAGGTGCGGGAATCTGGGGCCTTGTTGCGGTGGGACTGTTCGGACATTTTGCTGATGGCACACGAGGAGGGCATGTGCTCGCGCAGTTGATCGGCGTCGCTGCGCTGCTTGGGTTTATGCTGCCTCTGCTGTATGGCGGGAATTTATTGCTAAACCGATTTGCACCGTATCGGGTGGACAACGACGGCGATTGGCAGGGGATGGACATTCGCGAACTAGGCGCGGGCGCGTATCCCGAGTTCGTAGTGCATGCGGACGAGTTTGTGCCGCGTTGACCGGTCAAGTTCTAGAGAAGGCGGTACGGGCGTCCACGGTAGAGGCCCATGCGTTCGATTGAGCGGACACGGATGAGTTGCACGCTGACGTTGTCGTGGCCGCCGGTTAGGTTCGCGGCTGCGATCAGAGCTACGGCGGCGGCGTTGAGATCAGGCGCGCAATTGAGCATCCATTGAATCGCTGGATCAGGAACGTAGCCATGCAGGCCATCGGAGCAGAGAAGTAGAACGTCGCCGGGCAGGATGTTGACGGTGATGGTGTCGGCTGCGATAAACATCTCGCTGCCGAGGCTGCGAGTGAGCAGATGCCGGTTGGCGTGGTATGCGGCGTCCGCCATTGAGATAAGGCCGCTCCGAAGCTGCTCTCTGACCATGGTGTGGTCGTGGGTAAGCGAGGTTAGGGTACCGCTGCGAAACATGTAGCAGCGTGAGTCACCGACGTGCGAGATGACGGCGGAGTCGAAGCGGAGGGCACAGAGGACGAGAGTGCTCGCCATGTGGGCTCCGCCGGGAACGATGGCGCCGCCGGGTGGGGTGTAGTGCGGATCGGGCCGGCTATTGGCGGAATTAGCCTCGTCGAAGACAGCCTGGTTGGCTTCCTGGACAAGTCGAGGGAGTAGCGAGATGTGCATGATGCCTTTGGGAATCTTGCGGAAGCCTGCGAGGACCGCGTCGATGGCGAGACGTGAGGCCACTTCGCCTTTCTCCTGACCACCTACTCCGTCTGCCAGCGCGAAAAGCCATCCCTGGGATTGGACTTGAGCCGGGGAGGACGGGATTACATGGCCGAGAAAATCTTCGTTATGGGCACGGCTCAGGCCGGGGTCCGAAAGCTCGGCAAATTCGACGTCCAGCATAGATTTGAATACGCTTTCTGCGAGGCTGGATGCATTTAGAGTGGCACGAGACTACGCCACCGTTGTGCATCTTTACATAGCGATGTGTAGATTTACGGCAGTCGACAGACTTTGACTTCAGAATTCGTGTAAGGGCAGTCGAAAGAGGTGAGGGTGCGGGCGTCGAGCACTAGCCAGGTGACGCCCAGCGACCTGAGGTTGGCGCGGCGCATCGAATCGGTGGTTGTAGACGCGTTGAGATGCTGTTGCGCTTGCTGGCCAATCTTCCATTGGGGGGTTAGATCGGGTGCAATAGACGCCTCGCCACCATCCTTCGAGTAGTCGGGAAGTGAGCTTCGTTCGGCGATTGCGCGAAAGCATTGGGCGTCCTCACCGTGTGCGTTGATGTAGTCCGCATCAAGAGCAAAAAGTGAATCCTTTGGCGTGTTATCGCGAATCCACAGGAAGGCCCGTGCCCATGGGTTTTGCGTGGCTGTCCAGGGAAACTCGATGTGTTGCGAGTGGGGGAAGGCGCTTCGCCCGGCTGCAAAGATGGTGCCGCCTAACAGGAGCATGGCGGCTAGCCATCGCCATGCGCTGCTTCGGAATACGTACTGACCCAGTGTGGCGCCGAGCGCGAGCACCATGACGAGATAAACAATTTGAAAGACACGCAGGGGCTGCATCCGCGCGATCATGTGTGTGTCCGAGCCTGCGCGGGCAAACAGCATCGCAACCATCCACGCAGTCGTACCCGCCGATAGTGCCATCTTGGCGAGTGCGCGTCGAGCATTGTTGGCGGGGATGGAAACTGGGCTTGATCGCGCTGGAGATTTCTGCAATGCGAAGATCGCAAGAATGATAAGTGGAGCTGCGAGACCAACTAGCTCGTACCAGCTCCACGCGGCAGGGAACCAGTAAGTGCGAGTGAGGGTGATCCGGCGGTAGTCTTCATTTTCGGATCTTGCCGCATGTTGGATAACGGCCCCCATCACCAGGGCGGTGGCCGAGAGCGTCGGGGTCGCCCATCGTCTAATGTATGGGTTCGAAGAACGCAGGCAAACGAGCATCAAGGTGGCGCCGAAGGCGTAGGCTGCCATCAGCGGATGGATTGCGGCTGCCAGCACGAGGCTGGCAATCCAAAGAGAAAGGCCACGGCGCCTCGAATTTCTCGTAGACCGCCAATGCGATTCGGTGAAATCGAGTGCGCCGACCAGGGCGAGCACCATGCATGGTGTGGAGATACTGCGCGCTGTGAGGTAGGGGTCCATGAGGACGAGCGCCGTTCCCGCCACAGGAAGGGCGAGCCAACATGCTAGTAGCGCCACCGGACCTGCACGGGCTGGGCGTGTGTCCCAGCAACGTGATGCGAGCAACCAAGCTGCAAACAGCGTCGCCCAGATCGTGATCAGGTGGAAGGAGAGCAGCACGGCGGCTATGCCTAAGTGGCTGAATCTGACCATTGTCGCTACCGCAAGCGCAAAAAGTGAGAGGCGCGTTGGCTCCATCACAAATGCGGTGCTGTGCGGATAGAGAGCGGGGTCGAGCAGGCGCTTGACGCCGGTGAGGTAGAGGCCGCCATCCTCCGCGTAGGGGTGATAGCCATTGACCACGAGTGCGAAAAGAGTAAGCGCGCTGACCAGTACGATTGCGAAGCGGAGTTCCTGCCGAGAGCTAGAGGGCGTGACTTGGACGGCTTCGACGTTCGCATGTTGTGGGCTTACGGGGGCAACGAATGTAGCCAACGACTGGTACTCCATCTGCTGCGGCATTATCGCCGGGCGTTTGCGTGTCACTTTCCATGCTAAACATTATTTGCGAACAAGTTGACGAGCGTCTCTTATAATCAATGATCTATCTATGAATCGGACCACGCTAGCCATTGTCAGTTTTTTTGCGGGAGTACTGCTGCTGCCGCTCGTGGTGTACCTATACCTTGCGTTCGGTAGACCGCCGGTCGCAACTGCGGACGCGCCGCTTCCGATGGAGGCAGAGATTGTCCAGATTCCGCTCGAGGCGCGCATTCATCGCGAGATGCCGTCAAACTCACCGCCGCCTGCGAGCGATGAAAACTTGAACGCAGGCGCGGGTATTTACGAGGATAAATGCGAGGTTTGCCACGGAACTCAGGATCAACCTTCTGCCATTGGAAAGACGATCTTCCCGCGTGCGCCCCAGCTTTGGGTGAAGCAGATCAGCGGTGCGGTAGGAGTAAGCGATGATCCAGTCGGAGTTACGTACTGGAAGGTCAGCAACGGGATCCGGCTGTCGGGTATGCCAGCGTTTGGAAAGGCGCTGACGGAGAAACAGATGTGGCAGGTGAGCTTGCTGCTTTCTATGGCGGACAAGCCGCTGCCAGCTGAAGCTTCAAAGATTGTTGGGCGCTAGGTCGAGTTCCCGTGCATCAGGGTGGAGTTGGGGCCAGCTTATTTGGTGCCGCCTCGAAAGAATGTTAGAACGAGGTCGACCGTGTGGGTATTCGGATCGGCATAGGCTTTGTAGGTCACGCTGTAATTGGCGAGCGCCTGCAGTGCGGTGTTCTTCTTAAGGAAGCTGGTGATGTACTGAGGATTGTAGAGCTCGCCTGTCTTCATAAGGAATCCGCGGTCGAAGTCGGCACGTGCAGCGGGGTCGAGATTGTTGGTGGTGATCTCGTGGACGCGATATTGCTCGCCAGGCTTGACTGAGACAGAGTACGCGACCTGATGGGTAGCGGGATTGGCATCGGGCACGGCTTGGACGATGACATCCATGTAACCCTGCTTGCGGTAGACAGCGTCGAGTGGAGCGAGCGTTTCGATGAGAAGCGCACGTGAGGCGATCTCACCCGGGTGGAGCTTTTCAGTCGCGGCGAAGGCGTCGGCCGAGAGCAACGGAGCGCCGGTGAAGGAGATGCCGGAGACGTGGTAAATTTTGCCGGGACCCAGGCTCGCGGAGAGAATGACCGACGCTGTATCGCCAGAGAGTGTCGGTGTGATTGTGACGCCGGACAGGGAAGCCTGGATGTAGCCGGCGTCGAGCAAGGGGGCAAGGATGCGGTCTTGAGTGGTCTCGCCGGCGAGACCTTCGTCATAAGGCGCTTTGGCGGCGGCGTTGACCGATTTCTGGATGAATGGAACAAGGTCGGGCGCGACGCCGCCTAGCTTGACGTTGGAGACTCGTATGGTGGGAGAGGAGATTTTGAATTCGAGCGCACGATCAGGTTGAAGCATGGTCGGCTCGATTGAGTCGTGAGTTACTCGGGCGCTGATGCCTTTAGCAACAAGCGCGTCCGTGAGAGCTGCATTGAAGACGTCAGCGAGTGGACTGTTTTCGGGAAGCTAGTCGAGGAAGAGTGGAGACTTGGCGTGAAGAGCGTCTTCGATCTCGGCATGGCTGAGCCAGACAAAATTTTCGAAACCTACATGCAACAACTGAGCTCGTTCGATGGATTGAATATCGAAGAGGACAGAGATGGATGTGGCGTGGCCGTCGAGCGTGGCTCCTACGTTGACAAAGTACCCAGTGTCGACCAGCCGTTGTGCTGCCGCTCCAAGGTCATCCGCTTTGAACGATGATCCGGGTAGGATTGCGGCAGCCGCTTCAAGCTGGGCTTGAGAGTAGGGGCCGGGGTGATTGAAGACAATCTTTCCGGCGGTGTAGGTGTCCTCAGCGGCACTTGGGATGGTGGCGGCGAGAAGGATGAAAGCAAGAATTCTCAGAAACTTCATTTGAGCCAATCGTAAGAGCGCTGGGTTTGCGACGCAATAGGGATCTGCCTTTGCGTGGCGTACGAGAGAGTTCAGCGAGCTGGCTGCGCAACCGGCGTCATGGGGGCAGAGTGGCGGGGAGTAGTTTCGACGACGATACGTGTGTCTTTGGCAAAGGCAATCTTTTGACCGCGGGCGATCCATCGATCGTAAAAGGCGCGAGCGGCGCCGTAGTAGCCGATGCCTGCGGCGGCATAGGGCGATCCGCCGGCGATTCCCACGATAGTGCCGACGAGACCGAGCCCAGCCGCGCCTCCGACACCATTCTTTGCGAACTGGTCGCCGGTGCCACCGTCGTGGTGCTCACTGTCGAGTGGACGAGCGGCCATTAGCGCGAGGAAGAGCGGCACCATGATCTTGTCCTGAGGCTTCGACTTAGCTTGGCCTTCGGAATTGAGAGCTATATTCTGCGCCGAGTCGGCTCCGGTGAGACGGGTCTCCACGGATTGAGTTTCGGCGTTGGGAAGGATCAGTTGACTGAAGCTGAAGCTGAGGACGCCGCTACGGCCAAAGCGGCGGGCTGGCTTGGCACGAATGACCACCCCTACGAGGGTTGCTCCCTGGGGGACGGCGATGGTGTGGTCGGGATTGTAAATGGGCTCGGCGACGATAGCTTTGATCGCTTGGCCGTTGGTGGAGGTCTCGGAACTGAGCGAATCGGCGAGGTTGGCTTGCACGATCCATGAGCCCTTGTCATTCGCCGGGGGCTGGGGAGCGGGTGAACGCTCGTCCCAGAAATGCAATTTGTGCGCGGAAGGTGGAGGCAAAGGTAGCGGAGCGGGTTGCGCAGGGAGATCGATGGCAGTGGTTGTTTCGACGGTCCACGACATTCCTTTTTCGATGCGCTGGGGATGATAGGGAAGGCGACCATAGACGAACTGCAGCAGCCGGTTGACCTTTCCTGGGGTTGTAAAAGTGGCGACATCGGTGCGGGCTGCGCTCACGCCCGCGTCAAACTGGCGATGGAGGAATCCGCCTTTAGCCGATGGCGGGGCTACCGCTCGGTAGATTTGCGTGCCCGTTGAGGCGGTGCCGGATGTGAGTGGTATGGTAACTCCATCGGCGAGGACAATTTGAGTGAATTGGACTTCAGGGATGTGAAATGGTGTGAAATCTCCTCCGAGCATCGCGCGGGTGCGGCGAGCGTGGTCGGGGAGCAGGTTGACGACGCTGCCAGTTACGATCGTGTCTTTGGCGAGGAGTAGCTTGCTGTCTGTGTAGATGGGATAGAGCAGGTGCGCGCGGACAGGCTGGCCGGGGCGCATGGGGTACTGCTCGTCGATTTTGAGGGCGAGTGGGGTGCCAGCAGGTATTGTGCCGGACGCCGTCTGGCAGAGCGATGCAATGGGCGGAAGCAGGGACAACGCGATCAGGACAGCTCGGATGGCTTTCATCTGCTTCAATCTTAGACGAATAAGACTTCGTAGAATAGCCGTGGATGTCGAATGGCGGAGCCGTTCTCCGGAACAGCATGAATCGGCGATTCTATAACAGTGATTGGCGGCACGCGGTGTTGCTGCAATTGAAACAGCGACGCCGTGGCGTTGGGCCACGGCGTCGTTGAGTTGCGTGCAAACTTAGCCAAGCTCATCCATGCTCTTGGCACCGAACTTGAGGTACCAGGGGCTGGCGGCTTTGAGGCCTTTGTTGACGTTGTTGATGTTCTCGACGCCGGTGGTCCCGAGCCAATCGCGGAAAGCCTTCTCGCCCTGCTTGGCGAAGATGGCGATGCCATCCTTCCAAGTCGCGCGTCCGCAGAGAACGCCGTTGAACTTGGTGCCGGACTCGCCTGCCAGTTCCAGGGTCTCAATGAAGACGGGATTGGAGACACCGGCGGAGAGGTAGATGAACGGCTTGTGAGTCATCGACTCGGCATCGCGGAAGTGCTGCAGGGCCTCGGCGCGGGTGTAGGCTTTTTCGCCCTTGAACGCTTTAGTGCCTTCGACGAACTCCATGACGATTGGCACTTCGACCTTGAGAACGTCGACGCTGTAGCGGGCTTTGCCAAACTCCGCCATGGCGCCGGAGACAATCTCGGGCTTCTTTTTTGCGTAGGCGAGGGACTTCTCGTCGCCGCCATCGGCGTCGTAGCCGACGAATTCAAGGAAGAAGGGGATGTCGTGGTACATGCACTCGTCGCCGATGCGCTCGATCCATGCCTGCTTGAGGTCGTTGATGCTGGTCTTCTCGTAGGGCGTGTAGTAGAGCAGGATCTTGATGCAGTCTGCTCCAGCTTCCTTCAGGCGGCGAACGGACCAGACATCGAGCAAGTCGGGCAGACGACCAACGGTGTTGGAGTCGTAGCCAGTCTTCTCATAGGCGAGCAGGAGACCCTTACCGTGGCGGTGTTTGGCTGCGGGCAGCCCGTACTCGGGATCGAGCAGGATGGCGGATGCGTGCTTGCAGAGGATGTCAGTAACGCACGTCTTAAAGACTTCGAGATCCTCGCCTGTG
>JANYLK010000006.1 GCA_025357875.1 Granulicella sp. | reverse complement strand
GCGAATGGGGCTGTAGGAAAACGTGAAATAGCATTCTTCGGCATACCCATTCCGCTCCAGCATCAGCAGCAGATCGTCTGCCCAGGTTGCCTCGCCACGTTCCATCACCCCTTCAAGCATCGGCCCGATCGTAACCCAAATCTCTGGCCATACCTCGCGGCCGGGGCGACCGAGCGCCTTTGGGTGCTTGCTTCCAATCAATTCGACGTAGGCATCGTTATAGATTTTCACCAATTCCGGACCCCACCAGATCAAGACCGGAAATCGCGAGTTCAGGCAAATACTCACCGAGGTCTTTAGGCTTTGAGGCCACGCCTCCACGGGTCCAAGCGGAGTCTTCGACCAATCCATGGAGCGTATCAGCGAGCCCATCGTACCGCCCCCGGAAAGAGCGTCATCGAACACAGTTTTCTGAGGTGCAAGGGCCATGAATCTCTCTTTCCCGCGTGCGTCACCCAAGAATACGCATCAATGCCAAAGTAATAAAACATCTAGCGGGTCGCGAGAAACCTCATCTTTTCCGGTGCGGGGCAAAATCTGCACGTCGTTGTGAGTTAGCGATGACTCGCCAACTGCGATCGAGAGGTGAGCGTTTGCCCTTTGAGGCTCGGCGCCGCGCGGTTTGCGGATCGGCGGGTTAAGTTTGCTTGGCAGCCATGTCGTCGAGCAGACTCGCGGCTTTGTTGAGGTTGTCTACCCCGAAGACGACCAGCGCCAAGGTCGATCCGGGTTCAAGCCCGCAGTAAGAGTAATCGATGTTGATTTTTTTCTCGCCCAACAGCGCGGCCGCGTGACCCAACTCGCCCGGACGATGCGCCAGTCTGACGACGGCTGCCTCCGTCTCCTCGAAGATCATCCGCAGTTGACCGAGCACGACTTTCGCGGCGGCTGGATTGTCCACCAGCAATCGAGCGAGGCTTTCGCCCTCCTCGACGTAGGATTGAAACGCCAGGATGTTGACCCCACCCTCCGCCAACGCGTGGAAGCATGTACCCAATGCGCCTGGTTTGTCCGCAATTGTTACGGTAAATTCTTTCATCTTTGGCATGTGAAGCGACTCCCTTCATTCCGGAACTCCGACATGAGCGGAGCTGTCTTTATCATATTGCGCTTCGCCGGTGCGCGAAGCGGCGCTTCCGAGGTTACCGCACCTCTGATATAGTCCGCCTGAGTTGCCGCGTCCATATCGAGCCGCTCTGAATAGGAAACAATGACGATGAGTACAACAATGCGTTCTGCGATCAGGTGGAGAATTCCGACTACGGCTGCCCTTGTTTTGCTAACTCTTCCTGGGCGGCTGGCGCCGTCACAGACGAAGTTCGAGCCGTCCAAAGGCCGAGATTCGCTGAAGACTGGGTTTCTGAATCCACCGCAGAGTGCGCGTCCGCTGGTGTGGTGGCACTGGATGAATGGCAATATCAGCAAGGAAGGGATAAAACTCGACCTGGAGTGGATGCACCGTGTCGGCATTGGCGGATTCCAGAACTTCGACGCTGCCCTGGCGACTCCGCAAGTAGTCGACAAGCGCCTGGCATATATGACTCCAGAGTGGAAGGATGCTTTCAAATATGCGACAACGCTGGCCGACCAATTGGGTATGGAAGAGGCGATCGCAGGGTCACCGGGATGGAGCGAAAGTGGCGGTCCGTGGGTGACCGGGCCGGAGGCAATGAAGAAGTATGTGTGGAGCGAGACCGTGGTCGAAGGCGGCAAGCCCTTCACCGGGACGCTGGTGCATCCACCCTCGAATACCGGGCCTTTTCAAAACCTGAGCATTATAGATACCGAATTTACCGAGCCCCAGTTCTACGCCGATAGCTCGGTGGTCGCCTACCGCGCACCGCACTCGGCGATGCCGCAGCCGAAGATCACGTGGAGCAGCGGAAAGATCAACACCGAGCTGCTTACCGATGGCGATCTGACGAAAACGATTACTCTGCCCAGTGCGGCCGTGGTCGGCGACAAGGCATGGATTCAATATGAATTTCGTGAGCCGCAGAGGATATGTGCGATGACGATTGCTCGCGTATCGAGCGGCCCGGGAGATGAATATTTTGCGAGGGGAGAAAGCCCTGATCCCAGCGAATTTCTGGAAGCAAGTGACGATGGCGCCAGCTTCCATACGGTCGCCAGTGTACCCGCGGGTGGTTCGACCGAGTACACCGTTTCGTTTGCTCCGGTTGCGGCCAGGTATTTCCGAGTGACCTTCAGGACAATTTCGCCAATCGCATCGAAGGCCTCAGGCGCTTCGGCGTCGAAGCCTCCCGCCAACATTGCTTTGGCGGAACTTGTCCTGCACTCCGACGCGCGCGTGAATCGCTTCGAGGAGAAAGCTGCGTTCACGCTGTTGCCCGATCTGTATTCATTCGCCACGCCGGATGTTGCCTCGAGCGACGTGATTCAGAAGAGCGATGTAGTCGACCTGACTGGCAAATTGCGTGCGGATGGCACGCTCGACTGGACGCCGCCGCCAGGGAAGTGGGTCGTGCTGAGGATCGGTTATTCGTTGCTCGGTATCACCAATCATCCCGCCACGAGAGAAGCTACCGGACTCGAGGTGGACAAGCTCAATGCACATTTTGTAAAGAACTATATGGATCGCTACCTGGATAGCTATAAGGAGACGGTCGGCACTGAGTTCATGGGCAAGCGCGGCATTCGCTACGTGATCAACGATAGCTGGGAGGCCGGCTCGCAGAACTGGACCGACAATATCATTGCGGACTTCACCCGTCTGCGCGGATACGATCCGCACCCGTGGCTACCGGTGCTCGCCGGAAACGTAGTGGAAAACGCCAAAGCCAGCGACCAGTTTCTATGGGACCTCCGCAAGACGATTGCCGACCTGACTGCGACCGAGCACTACGGCCAGTTGGAGACCACGCTGAAGCAGCGCGGAATGGGCCACTACGGCGAATCGCATGAATCTGGACGCGCGTTGATTGCCGATGGCATGGAGGTAAAGAAGTACAACGACATCCCAATGAGTGCTATGTGGACGCAGTCGCCGGGTGTCAACAAGCAGCAGTACAGCTACGACGCGGACGACCGCGAATCCGCGTCGGTCGCGCACATCTACGGACAAAATCTGGCGGCTGCCGAATCGATGACGGCCTATGAGGCGCCGTGGGCGTGGTCGCCCGCGACGCTAAAGCCAACCGCGGATCAGGAACTGGTGAACGGCATTAATCGCTTCGTAATCCATGAGTCCGCGCATCAGCCGTTGGTAGACAAGGCGCCTGGCCTGACACTTGGACCGTTCGGCCAATGGTTCAATCGCAACGAGACATGGGCGGAACAAGCAGGTCCGTGGGTGAAGTATCTGGCGCGCAGCAGCTACATGTTGCAGCAGGGACGATTTGCCGCGGACGTGCTTTATTTCTACGGCGAGGATTCGAACGTCACGGCTATCTTTATGCACTCGGCCCCCAATGTGCCCGAAGGCTACGGATTCGACTACATCAATGCCGATGGCTTGATCCACATGTTCCATGCAGCGAACGGACGGATTACGACGGCTAGCGGGATGAACTATCGCCTTCTGGTGCTCGATCCGTACAGCAAACATATGTCGCTGCCGGTGCTGCGCGCTATCCACAATTTGGTCGAGCAAGGTGCAATTGTCGCTGGGGCCAAGCCGGCGGATACGCCAAGTCTGGCCGATGATCAGGCGGAGTTCAGCAAGTTGAACGATGATCTGTTCGGCGATGGATCCGGTGTGCACACTATCGGCAAAGGAAAGGTTTTTGCGGGTATGGATGCGGCGGCAGCCTTGAAGGCGATGGACGTAACTCCAGACTTCGACCACACCAATCCTGAAGCCGATGCGCGCATAGCTTTCGTGCACCGCAAACTTGCGGATGGCGATATCTACTTCCTCGACAATCGCAATGACCGCGACGAGACGGTCGATGCGACGTTTCGAGTGAGCGG
>JANYLK010000224.1 GCA_025357875.1 Granulicella sp. | reverse complement strand
CTGTTCCCGCTTCGACTTTTCCAAGACATTACCCATGCCAACTGAGGCTAATTTTCCCCGTCGGAGCTAATGTCTTAGGCGGTTTCTCTATGGCCGGTTTTGAGGTGACCCTCTATGGCCGGATTTGGGTGACCCCCGAGGTGAGTGCGACACTACGTTTGTTGTGAGCTGGCCGCGCACGAGATTGCTACTTCGCTGCCAATCGCGACGGGAGACACACCTGAGCCGATCGCGGCACCCTCGCCGCCGCTAGAGCCATCACTCGTGGGTTTGAGTTCTGATAGATTGTTGGTTCGTCGCGTAACTAGACAACGGCTAGTTCAAACCCACTGTGGATTCGTACATTTTTCATTATTCGTCGATATTGATACCCCAGTGCGCGTCGCTAGGATACCTTTAAACGCCTTAGAATACCCATTGAAGAAGGGTTGCCAAAACGGAGATCCTTTGCTTTTTACTGGTGGGCGAGGCGGGGATCGAACCCACAACCACCGGCTTAGAAGGCCGGTGCTCTATCCAATTGAGCTACTCGCCCCTGAGTTTGAGAATCAATCGGCACGGCCGCTCGATAGAGGGGCGCAACCTGCCAACCAGCTTAGTGTATCTGATGCGCGCCGCATCCCTAAGTCAGAGCGTCCAAGGCATATCAACGCCTTGGGCCACCAACCACCTTCACATTAGGATGCGGCGGCTCACCGGAAGCGATGTGCTTCTCGCAAACAGGTAATGGTTGACCGCCTCGGCCGCCTTTCTGCCCTCGGAGATCGCCCACACGACGAGCGATTGGCCGCGACGCATGTCCCCTGCCGCGAACACACCGTCCACCGAAGTCATGTAGTCCGCGTTTGTCGCAACATTGCCGCGTGGGTCGAGCTTCAAACCCAATTGCTCGATCATGCCGGAACGTACTGGCCCAAGGAACCCAAGTGCCAGCAGCACCAAGTCAGCTTCGACAGTGAATTCGCTTCCCACAGAAGGCGCGAACTTTGGCGGCGGACCGACGCGCACCGCGTGCAATTGCTTGACGCGGCCTTGCTCATCGCCAGTAAAGCTGACGCTGTTAATGCCCCAATCGCGGACACCGCCCTCTTCATGGCTGCTCTCCGTGCGTAACTGCGAAGGCCACATGGGCCATGGCGTCGAGGCTGCACGAACATCTGGGGGTTTCTGCATTATCTCGTACTGGTGAACGATCTTCGCGTGCTGGCGCAGGCTTGTGCCCAGGCAATCCGCACCTGTATCGCCGCCGCCCAAAATGACGACGCTCTTCCCTTCCGCCAGAATTGCAAGCGCAGGATCAACCAGATCACCTTCGCAACGGCGGTTCTGTTGCGGCAGGAATTCCATCGCAAAGTGAATGCCCTTCAACTCACGGCCCGCAATCGGCAGGTCACGAGGACGTTCGGCTCCGCCAGTGAGCAAGACTGCATCGTACTCGTCGGTCAGTGTCTCAACAGGCACATTGATACCCACATGCGCGTTGGTTACAAACGTCACACCCTCGGCGCGCATCTGTTCAAGTCGACGATCGATGATGTGCTTCTCGAGCTTGAAATTTGGAATGCCGTATCGCAACAGTCCGCCAATGCGGTCGTTCTTCTCATACACGGTCACCGAGTGGCCGGCGCGGCGCAATTGTTGCGCGGCGGCTAGGCCCGCAGGTCCGCTGCCCACTACGGCGACGCGTCTGCCGGACTTCTCCTGCGGCGGCTCTGGATGGATCCAGCCCTCC
Organism: Granulicella sp.; assembly: GCA_025357875.1. Lineage (GTDB taxonomy): Bacteria > Acidobacteriota > Terriglobia > Terriglobales > Acidobacteriaceae > Edaphobacter. The sequence continues at coordinate 25,753 of JANYLK010000224.1, read as the reverse complement.
TCCCACGCTCGCTCCACTATGCTGCGTTCGATCAGTTTGATCGACACTGCTGGCTGATTGATTCCAAGCACACACGCAGCCTCGCACGGAGCTGGGCAGATGCGGCCGGTAAACTCGGGAAAATTATTGGTCGCGTGCAGACGCCGAATCGCATTCTCCCAGCGACCGGAGTAAACCAGGTCATTCCAATCCGGGATGAGATTATTTACCGGACACCCACTATGGCAGAAGGGAACGCCGCAATCCATGCACCGTGCGCCCTGTTCGCGCTGCTTCTCTTCGCCGAACGGCTCGTAAATCTCCTGCCAATCCTGCAGCCGGACGTCCACTTTGCGACGCGTTGGTTGTTCGCGCTGAATCTCAAGAAAACCGGTGACCTTACCCATGCTGCACCTGCTCTGTCGTCACCAAGGGCGACAATTTTGTGGGAGACACATAGACGGAATCAGCGCGTGGAACTCCAAGTACGCGTTTGTGTTCGTGCGGAAAGATCTTGATGAAGCGTGCCTGCGTCGTGGCCCAATGCTCGAGAATCCAAGCTGCCTGCGGGCTACCGGTCAAATCTATATGGCGTTGCAGCAGACCTCGTACTAAGTCGAGGTCATCCACGCTTGCAAGTGGCTCCAGATCCACCGCAGCCCGATTGCAACGGCGCATTGAAAAATCGCCCAAATCATCGTAGACGTATGCCCGTCCACCGCTCATTCCAGCGGCGAAATTTCGACCCGTCGCACCCAGCACAATGACTGTGCCGTTGGTCATGTATTCGCAGCCGTGATCACCCAGGCCTTCCACAACAGCCGTCGCACCGGAGTTCCGCACAGCAAACCGTTCGCCTGCGATGCCACTCAGAAATGCTTCGCCGCCAGTAGCTCCATAGAGCACAACATTTCCCACGAGGATGCTCTCTTCGGGCAGGAAGCTGGACGTCTTCGGAGGATAGACAATGATGCGTCCGCCCGACAGCCCCTTGCCAACATAGTCATTTGCATCGCCCTCGAGCTCAAGCGTGACTCCGCTAGGAACAAATGCGCCGAAGCTCTGTCCGGCCGAGCCCTGAAACCGGAAATGGATGGTTTCGTCTGGCAGTCCGGCAGTACCGTAGCGACGTGCAATCTCTCCGCCCAGCATCGCGCCCACAGTGCGATGTACGTTGCGAATTGCAAAGCTTCCTGTAACTGGCTGCATGGATTCCAGCGCAGGTTTGGCCACTGCGATCAGCGCATGATCCAGAGCCTGGTCGAGCCCGTGGTCCTGAGCCTGCGTTTTCCGCCGCCCCACGTGCGATGGCAGGGTTGGCGAGAATAGTATTGACGACAGGTCAATCCCCTTCGCCTTCCAATGAGTGTTCGCGACCGTGGCTTCCAGCCGGTCCACACGCCCAACCATCTCATCCACGGTACGGAATCCCAGCTTCGCCATGTGCTGGCGTACCTGTTCCGCGATGAAGAAAAAGAAATTAATCACGTGCTCCGGTTGCCCGGTAAATCGAGCGCGGAGAACGGGATCCTGAGTCGCTATTCCTACAGCGCAGGTATTGAGATGGCACTTCCGCATCATGATGCAGCCCATCGAAATCAGCGGCATCGTGGCGAAGCCATACTCCTCCGCGCCCAACAACGCGGCGATTACGACATCACGCCCGGTCTGCAGCTTGCCGTCGGTCTGGACCTTGATGCGGCTGCGCAAATCGTTCAGCAGCAGCACCTGGTGCGTCTCCGCCAGGCCAAGCTCCCACGGAATACCCGCATGCTTGATCGAACTCAGAGGCGATGCGCCGGTGCCGCCATTGTCGCCTGAGATTAGTACAACATCCGCGTGCGCTTTGGCGACGCCCGCAGCAACCGTGCCCACTCCTGCCTCTGCTACCAATTTCACCGCAATGCGCGCCTGCGGGTTTACATTCTTCAGGTCGAAAATCAATTGTGCAAGATCTTCGATCGAATAAATATCGTGATGCGGCGGCGGCGAGATGAGCCCCACGCCCGGGATCGAATACCGCAGCTTCGCGATAAAGTCGTCCACTTTGTGTCCGGGCAACTGGCCGCCTTCTCCTGGCTTTGCGCCCTGCGCCATCTTGATCTGCAATTCGTCTGCATTGACCAGATAATTTGCAGTCACTCCGAAGCGGCCGCTGGCAACTTGCTTTACTGCACTCCGCCGCAGATCGCCATTGGCGTCGCGCTTGAATCGGCCCTCGTCCTCGCCACCCTCGCCGGTGTTCGACATGCCACCGATACGGTTCATTGCAATGGCCAGCGTCTCGTGCGCTTCTTTGCTGATCGAGCCAAAGCTCATCGCGCCGGTCGTGAATCGCTTCACAATCTCCTTCGCTGCCTCAACCTCTTGGAGCGGTACCGGAGTCTCCAAGTACTTCAACTGCATCAACCCGCGCAACGTACACAGATGCTTGCTCTGCTCATCCACTAAGTCGGTGTATTCCTGGAAGGTGGCCGGATTGCCCTGCCGCACCGCTTGCTGCAGTTTGCTGATGGTTGCCGGATTCAAAAGGTGGTATTCGCCACCTTCGCGATACTGATATTGCCCGCCTACTACGAGGTCGGTCTCCGACTCGGTCAGTGGCTGGAACGCAAAGCCATGCTTCAGCTGAGCTTCGTGCGCAAGCACGTCCAGCCCTATGCCCTCGATGCGCGAGGCTGTGCGCGGAAAATATACATTGATGATGCTCTGGTTCAAACCGATCGCTTCGAACACCTGCGCACCGCGATAGCTCTGCAGCGTGCTGATGCCCATCTTTGAGAAGGTCTTCAGCAGTCCTTTGTTGATGCCCTTGATAAAGTTCTTTTCGGCATACTCCGCCGTGACATCATCGGGCAGCAAATCTCGTCGCTTCAGGTCGTGCAGAGTCTCAAATGCCAGATAAGGATTTATCGCACTCGCACCATAGCCGATCAAGAGCGCGAAATGCATGACCTCGCGAGGCTCGCCGCTCTCGATGATCAACGCCACCTGGGTGCGGGTTTTGTCACGCACCAACCGGTTGTGCACTGCGGCCATCGCCAGCAAACTTGGAATCGGTGCAAGCGTCGCGGTGACGCCGCGATCTGAGAGAATCAGAAGCGTGTACCCGGACGACACAGCGTACGCAGCACGTGTGCTCAGATCGTCGAGAGCATGCTTCAAGCCCGCCTCGCCATCTTCCGCACGGAACAGCGTCGATAACGTAGTCGCAAGCAGATCTCCCGACGAGACACGTCGCAGCTTTTCCAGATCGCGATTCGTCAAAATTGGATGCGGCAGCTTCAGAGTGTGACAATTCTCGGGAGCCTCGCCGAGAATATTACGCTCCGTGCCGATATAGCTGGTCAGTGACATGACCATCTCTTCGCGGATGGGATCGATCGGCGGATTTGTGACTTGTGCGAAGAGTTGCTTGAAGTAACTGAATAGCTGCTGCGGCCGGTCTGACAAGCAAGCTAGTGGCACATCGGTTCCCATCGAGCCCAGCGGCTCCTCGCCCTTGGCACCCATTGGTCCCAACAGCACACGCAAATCCTCTTCGCTATATCCGAAGGCGCGCTGCCGGCGGAGCAAGGTCTCAGGGTCAGCTGAGATCACGCGCCAGGGTTCTGGCAACTCACTTAGAGAAACCTGTTGCTCCTTCAGCCATTCGCCGTAGGGCTGACGCCCAGCAAGCGACTTCTTGATCTCCGCGTCGGAGATGATGCGATGTCCAACGGTGTCTACCATGAACATGCGCCCGGGCTGCAGACGACCCTTCTTGCGTATATCCTCCGCTGGCACTTCAATTACGCCTGCTTCAGACGCCAACACCACCAGATCGTCCTTAGTGACGATGTACCGGCCCGGACGCAGGCCATTGCGATCGAGCGTAGCGCCGACAAATCGGCCATCTGTAAACGCAACCGCCGCAGGTCCATCCCATGGCTCCATCAGCGACGCGTGGTACTCGTAGAACGCGCGTTTCTCCTCGTCCATATCCGGATTGCCCGACCACGCCTCCGGGATCAGCATGGCCATCACATGCGCCAGCGATCGCCCCGACTGGAACAGAAACTCCACCGCATTATCCAGTGCGGCCGAGTCACTGCCGCCCGGCCCGATCAACGGGTATAGCTTGTCTATTTGTTCACCAAATAGCGGGCTTTCCAGCAAAGACTGCCGCGCATTCATCCAACTGATATTTCCGCGGATGGTGTTGATCTCGCCGTTATGAGCAACATAGCGATACGGGTGCGCCAGCCTCCAACTGGGAAACGTGTTGGTCGAAAAACGCTGATGCACCAGGCACAGCGCACTCGCAACCAGCGGGTTCGCTAATTCGTAATAAAACTTCTCAATCTGCGGTGCCAACATCAGTCCCTTGTAGACGATGGTGCGGCAGGAGAATGACGGGATATAAAAGTCGCCCTTGTCCTCGATCTCCGACGCAGCAACCTCGTTCTCGGTCCGGCGGCGAACGATGTAAAGCAGCCGCTCAAACGCATCTTCATCCATACCCTCTGGACGTCCCACGAACAACTGCTCGATATAGGGCTGGGAAGCGCGGGCTTCTCGACCAATCAAATCTCCATTCACCGGAGTATCGCGCCAGCCAAGTAAGGTGAGACCCTCAGCTTGAACTATGCGCTCAAACACTCCCTCGCATTGCAGACGGCTATGCTTGTCCACCGGCAAAAACACCATGGCCACGGCGTAGGTTCCCGACTCGCCCAGCTTCATTCCCTGCTTCCCGCATTCCAAGGAAAAAAAAGCATGAGGAATCTGGATTAGAATACCCGCGCCGTCACCGGTCTCGGGATCGCAGCCAGCCGCGCCACGATGAGTCAGATTGATCAGTACCTCGAGACCCTTGCGGATTATCTCGTGACTCTTCTCTCCGCGAATGCTCGCGACCAGTCCCATACCGCACGCATCGTGCTCATGCTGCGGATGATAAAGTCCTTGCGCGTCAGGAATATGTCGGTAACGCTCTGATTTATTCATGGCAACCTTCCAGTTGAAGGACTTCCGCTTTCCGTTCAAAAAGACAGTACAAGAGCGTAGTCACCGCGCCGAGAAATCAATTCCGGTGCTCAATCGACACGTTTGCCGATGCAGACCAGAAAGCGTCGAGGGCAGATTTAAAAACTTCGGTACTAACAAATATATAAGCAAAAACTCGTCACGGCAGACTTTCTTTGCCGCTGGCCGATAACTGCGCAACTCGTCTGCAATTATGTTACCGAAACAGGTCGCAAACTGGAAATGCTGCGGCGAACCCCACCGCGATCAACTTCCTCCTGTGTACTTCTAGAAGCTCTCAATTGCTAATTTCGGACTCACTCCTCGTCATCACCCTCTTCAATCTCAATCTCTTCGGCCTCTTCGTGGCTGTCGACCTCCAACTCCGCCAGTTGCATCTTCCCCGTCTTATCTTCCACCAACACCTGGATCCTGCCCTCCGCCTGATCAAGTTCTTGCTTGCACGACTGAGAGAGTTTCATGCCCTCCTCGAACAGGCGTACTGAATCATCGAGCGTCAGGTCCCCACGCTCCAGCCGCTCGACCACCGCCTCTAACTGCGTCAGGTGTTTCTCAAATCCCGCCATTGCCAGCCTCGTTCCCAATCAACAAAAGTCTAACTCGAAAAGGACATACCGATATCCGGAACAACCATCGTCTAAAGGCATGGACATCGCACAATCTTCACAAAGGAGCGTACCCTGCCTCGCCGTCGCCTTTTCCTAACGGTTTCGCATCGCCAACGTCATCGCTTGCGTGTGAGCAGGTGTTGTGCCACAGCATCCCCCGACCAGGCTTGCGCCCGCTTGGAAAAGACTCCGCGCACAGCTCGCCATCTCCGTGGGCGACACAAAGTAATCGGCTCGACCGTCAACCACGTTCGGCAATCCCGCATTGGGCATCGCCGCAAGCGGTAGATGAGTCGCGGTGCGCATGCGTCCGAGGGCGCGGAGCACGCTCGCGGGCCCGGTGGAGCAGTTGCAGCCAACAGCGTCCGCACCAAGATCTGTTAGCCGCGCAGCGGCCGCTTCGGCCGATGATCCATCAAGGCAGTTGCCGTCCTCACCGACTGTCATCATTACGACGAGACGCAGCCGCGGAGCGACTTGCCGAGCAGCACCAATCGCTTCACTTGCTTCGACAAGCGAGGTCATCGTTTCAATCATCAGCAGGTCAACGCCAACCCCATGGCCCCCCTCAGCTAGCGCACGTACCTGCTCTGCAAAAGCAGAGCGAGCTTTGTCAAGCTGGCTCTGGTCGCGCGGTTCAAAGAGAATGCCAAGCGGGCCAATCGCTCCTGCGACATATGCGTTTGTACCTAATTCTTTGCCGATCTGTGCAACGCACTGTCGCGCTATCCGAACGCCCGCAAGGTTAATCTCTCGCACTTTGCCGCGAAGGCCGTGACGTTCCAATCGAAAGGCGTTCCCTCCGAACGTATTGGTCTCGATGATCTCGGCGCCAGCATGAAGATACTCTGAATGAATCGCTGCTACTGTCGCAGGCTGCAAAAGGTTGAGTTCGTCGTAGCAGCGGTTCATGGAAATCCCACGATCCAAAAGTATTGTGCCCATCGCGCCGTCGCACAACATTCGGCCGCCGGCAAAGAGGTTGTCCAATCGGTTGTCCGCCACAAATGCTGCCGTTCTCTTTGTCGCACTCAAAATCACACCTGAAATCGCACAAGTCACAGCAACCTAGTACGGCAACTTATACGGTCATACTAAGACACCTTGTAGAACAGCCCCAAACACACGAGAGTACACCTTACGTGCGCTGTTCCTTTGATATAGTAAGAGGGTAAGTTCAGGGAAAATCCCTCGCACGACGAAGGTTGGAGTTGTCCACGTTGAAGAATCGTAGTCTCTTTGTCCGCGGGTCCGATGCCCGGCTTTGTGATACCGCGTCGTCGGAATCTCCTTTGATTGAAGCTTTATCCGCAGCTGAAAAGCCGCAGCATAGCCGCAGGGCGCGGATGCAGATCTTCTGCGGACTTCTGCTCGCATTGGCTACGCTCGGCGCGAGTTCCTGTCACTCCGCCAGCTACTATTACTACAAGTTTCCAGAGTACAACTATGCAGGTCGCCCAGTGCCACCAAGCAAGTTGGCTCAGCGCGTGATGATTGGCTTGACCGCAAATGGCAGCTCAGGCAGCCTTCAAATTGTTGATGCATCTCGTGATATACGCGGCAACGTGCAAGATACAGTCCCGGGTTTCTTGATCAGCGGTTATTCTTCGGGATTTCCCGGAACCATTCTGAGCTTTCCTTCGGAGTTGCGGGCTTATGTTTATTCGAGCAGCGACGGAAGTTTGACGAACATCAATTACTCATCCGAATCATCAAGTGGTTCAGTTGGGACGTTCGAATCCGGGTCGAGTTCAGTCGCGGTACCTCCGACATTTGCCCATTATTACGGAGCGGAGGAGGCAGCTGGCGTCCTCGAAGTCATTGACAATGCAACCGGAAGCTCTTACGGTCTGAATCTGCCGAATGTTTTCAAGGTAGCGGCCAACAAGGGAGATACAGTCGCGCTGGCGATGGTGCGCAATTCCAATGTGCTCTATCGAGTATTTAAGCTAAACCAGAATCAGTACCCAACTCAACAGGCAGCCATTGCTGCGACGGGTTCGGCGGACTGCCAGCCTACATTGCTTCCTGTTTATTGTGTCGTCTCCGTACCGGGGACCTATGACAAGCCAGCGGGTGTCTACTTTTCGCTCGACGGCACTACAGCTTACGTTTTGAACTGCGGAGCGGAGTGCGGCGGCAATACGGCAAGCGTAACTCTCCTCCAACAGGGGCCGCTGAACAATAACGTGATCCCCTCAAATCCGATTCAACCAAATCCCATGACGGCGAACGTCATTGTACCCGGCGGCGTCACTGCGGCACTTTCCGATGGATCTACGCTCTACATGGCAGGCCAGCAGCTCCAGCCCGACGGCTTGTTCACCGGATTCCTGTCCACGATGAACCAGGCTACGAATACCATTACGGGCAAATATTCCATTTCAGACGGCAGTCACTCCAAGATGCTGTTTGCGGACAATAACACGTTGTGGATTGGATCGCAGTTCTGCGCTACAGGCGAGCGTCATAAGCTGTTCACAACCGGCGCCACGACACAGGCAGCGAATTACAACTGTCTCACGATGGTCACACTCGGGAGCGCAACGCTTGCGCCCAAGATCATGCCCGCTATCAATCAAGCGGCAACCGGCGTAACCGCAGTCACGGTGCCACATCCGAACCAGAACAACAATCAGTTCTACTATGGCAGCCTCACCGGCCTTTGCTGGGTGGAAAACTTTAACAAGATCTACACCGCGTATGGCGGCCAGGTGCACATCTTCAGCACCGTTGACGGATCCGAAAAGGACAACCAATACGTAACGGTTCAAGGCACTGCGCTTGACGTGGCATACATGGATGCGTCATCTGATGACGCAAACTGACCCCCAATCGGTACGTTGAATCGATGTAACGTCATAGTTGTCAGGTATGGCCGAGTCTTTCGGCGACGAATGAAGCGAACTCGCTTGAGGAAAAGTCAGGCGGGGGGACGCGGAATCTGGGGATCCGCCCGATCGACCGGGGCGATACTCCGGTCCAGTCAGCCTGCGACAAAATTTCAGATGGAATCAAGAGTGCGTCCGCACGGTCGAGGTATCGCAGCGCGGATTGCTTGAAGTCAGAGACGGCGGGATCGAGCACGCTTGCGTATACATCCGGTTTCAAGAAACGGAGCACGCTGTTGGATTCTAGGATTACGTTTGCGGCGCGAGCAATCTCGATACGAATGCGAGGCATAGCTTCGGAAAGTTGCCCTTGGCGCGTGCGAACCCAGAACGATTTCACTGCACCGGCTGCGAGATAGCGCGACGAATCTGTACCGGTGGAAGCATCGCGCTCCTCAGTGATTGCGATGGTGTGATCTGCGGTTTCGCAATCGCACGGCTCGCCATTGGCCGAGCAGACACCGTGGCCGAACTGAGTAATCTTGATCGCGGTCCAGCCGCGCTCCGGCATGGCAGCGATCAGCGCGCATACGACGCTGGTCTTACCGATATTCCTGGAGTGTCCCCCGATGACGACAATTGCCATATTGATTGGATGTCAGAGGCGGCTGAGGCGCGCTAGGTCGCGGAGATACTGCTTCAGCGGGCGCGCCGGTCTACCCCAAAACACCTGCCCTGGCCCACGTACTTTTTTGTGACTTAGGACGCCCGCGCCTCCGCCAAGTATCACGCCTGGGCCGACATGTGCATGCTCGCCCAAGCCGACCTGTCCGCCGAGGATTGCTCCGTCCTCAATGATGCTGGAGCCCGAAATTCCGGTCTGCGCAGCGATGATCACATTGCGTCCCAGTACACAATTATGGGCGATGTGAACTAGGTTATCGATCTTTGTTCCAGCGCCGATGCGTGTCTCGCCGAGCGCCCCTCGGTCGATGGTGGTGTTGGCGCCGATCTCGACGTCATTGCCGATGGTCAGCGTTCCCTGCTGCGGAAAACCGAGGTACTCGCCCGTAGCAGAGTTGCGCGCGTACCCAAATCCGGTGGCGCCAATCACGGCTCCGGCCTGAATGGTGACGCGGTCGCCTATGACGGTGCCGGAATAAATTGTGACATTCGCGAGGATCATGCATTCATCGCCAAGTACGACGCCGTCACCGAGGACAGTGTGCGGCCCAATGCTCGTACCCCGGCCAAGCTCTACTCCAGGTCCGAGTACGGCGGTGGGATGAATTTTAAGCGCGGAATTCTTGTGAACAGCTTCAACGAGGACCGGGTCGCGTAATCGTAGGAGGCGTGCCGAAAGTGCGAATGCGTAGCGTGGGTCGGCGACCGGAAGCAGGCGACGATCGGAGGCGCTTACTAGCTCCGCGCGAGTGAGGATGGCGCCTGCCGCCGAATTGAGTGCCGCGCGCAGCGTTGCCGCATCAGTGGCAAATACGAGAGATCCCGGCGTTGCGGCTTCGATGCTTGAGACTTTGACTAACTCGCAGGTGGCTGTAGCTGCGGGTGCACCGACGAGTTCAGCAATTTCAGCAAGCGTAACCAAGGGGTTCTCCTTCCGCTCCTAGAATTGCACACTTGTGGACAGAATCGCTCGGATTCCGCCGAATCGGTGTAATCGGATGAGTACCGACATACCGAAAGCAGATTACAGCGAAAATCGAAATCTTTAAATAGGTTTCATTAGCGAAACCAGGCTTAGATGTCGGATAATAACTTGCGTTACAGGTAAACCATTCATGACATTGCGCAAATCCCGCAGGCTCTACTTGATCCCTGTCCTATCAAAGGCTCTGGACATTCTCGAACTGCTCCAATCAGAAAATCAGCCGATGACGCTCGAGGCAATCCACCGTCAGACAAAAATCTCCAAAACGACCGTTTATCGAGTACTGAAGACCTATGTGCATCGCGGCTATCTGGCTCAGTCGCCGGACGGCCTTTATCGCCAAGTTTCCAGGCCCAAAAAACTTCGCTTTGGGTTCGGCGGACAGAGCGCGGATATGCCGTTCTCGGTTGAAGTTACAGAGAGTTTGATTGCGGCCGCCGCCTCCGTTGGTGTAGACCTCTTGGTTTTAGACAATTGCTACGACGCTGCAACGGCGATGCGGAATGCTGAAGAGTTTGTGAAGAATCGCGTCGACCTGGTCATTGAATTTCAGATTGAGCAGGAGGCCGCACCGGTGATTGCCGACAAGATCGCTGCTGCCAAGATTCCAATGATTGCGATCGACATACCTCATCCGCATGCGACTTACTTTGGAGTGGATAACTACCGCGTCGGACTCGAGGCAGGCGAGCTATTGGCAGCTCACGCTGTGAAGTCTTGGGAGGGTAAGGTGGATTGGATTTTGGGCCTCGATCTGCCCGAGGCAGGATTGTTGGTGCAGAGCCGAATCACTGGAGCTTTCGAAGGGGTTCGCGGCGGCATTCCCGACCTGGCGGTGGAGTGCTTTGTACGTATGGACGGGCGCGGAATGCGCGATCGCAGCCAAAAGCTGGTATCGGATTTTCTTGACCGCCATCCGCGCGACCGGCACATCCTGATCGCTGCGGCGACCGACACCAGCGCTCTGGGCGCTGTAGACGCTGTACGCGAGCGCAAACGCGAGAAGCATGTCGCCATCGTCGGCCAGGACTGCATCGCAGAGGCGATGGAGGAAATGAGCACCAAGGCCTCTCCCTTAATCGGGTCGGTCTCGCACGAAGCGGGGTCGTACGGCCCCAACCTAATTCACCTCGGCCTCTCCATTCTCCGCGGACAAACCGTTCCTCCATACAACTACGTGGAACACAAGATGGTAACTCCGGAGACTATGGCACACGCCTGAACGGAGATTGGACCGTGTGTTTGGCCGTAGAGTTCGGTTGGTTCGGTCGCACGGGCAAGTCTCAAAGGGGCCAGAAACCCCGTTTACACTACTCCATGATGGCATCGCTCTGCTAGATTGTAGGCAGCGATTCTGCTGCGCGAGGCCTGGGTCTGGGCTACCCCTGAAAAGTGTTGGTCGAGATCATGAGCTCCTCTCCAACAATGCGAGTTGAGAATCCAGCTGCTTCTTCCATCTCCATGGAGAGAATGGTTGTAGAGCGCTTTCTCAGCAGACGAAACATGGCGCATTATGCCATTCCGGGCAGATTGAATTTGTTGCTCGTCGCCCTTCAAATGTCGGCGGCTTTCGGTATCCTGGCTGCAGCCTCCCATACACATAGCCGCGATTTGCTTGCGGTGCCGGCGATCGGCTTCGCTTTTGTCATGCAGATGAGCTTTTGCCTGGCGCATGAGGCGGTGCATCGTAAGCTGCATCCCAATCGCACTATTAACGTAGGCGTGGGCGTTCTTGCATTTGCCCTCTTCCCGGGGAGCCTTCAATTCTTTGAAGTTGCGCATCTGCTTCACCATCGGAGGAATCGTTCCAACGATGAACTCGAAGACTACGTGATACCTGGGAAAACCCCATGGATCAAGCGGATTTTCTACTATCTGCTTATTTCCGGGTTGTTCTGGCTACTTCTTCCGGTATCTTCGATTATTGTGGCAATTATTCCTAGAAGCAGGATTCGTCGTCCCCAACCACATGAGGAATCGGGAGCCTTCCGCAAGTTCGTGCAGTTGCTGAACGGGGTGAATCCTGGACGCGTACGTCGGGATCTTCTGGTTACAGTAATCGTGTGGGCGGCTGCGTTCCCTTTACTTCATCTGAGTTTGGCATCGGTAGCCGTTTGTTATGCGGTGTTCGGTTTTTCGTGGGCCAGTCAGCAATATATTTATCACGTTCGTACCACGCGCCACGTAGTGCTCGGAGCATTAGATCCAAAGCTGTGGGGCCCGCTGCGCTGGCTGTACCTCAACTTCAACTACGACCTCACACATCACCTGGCAGTATGGGTACCGTGGGACCACCTGCCCGCCATTGCGTCACAGCATCCAAAACGCGGGTATCTCAACACATACATTCATCTCTGGCAGCCACCAAAATCGCTGGAGGATGCATGGCCTGCTCAACACCATGCGTCTGGGCCATTGCCATCCGAGGTAGAACGTAAGCGTCACTTGAACGTGGACCTTCCATGGTGATTTCAACTGAGCCAGCCGGTAGCGGCGCTGCCCGCCGACGATTCTGGTTGGCTATGTCGGGGTTTGTACTCGCGCTTCTGTTAGTGCCGTTTTCCTATAAAGTGGAGCGTCGACTAGAGACGGCGGTCCATATCAAAGGGGGTGAGTCCGAGATTGTCGGCCAGGAACTGGCGGAACGATTTCAATCTCCCTACGCGCACCGCGTGGTGCTCGTGATTAGCGGCCTTCCAGATGCCGACTCAGCGAAAGGCGCAGACGCCTTGGGCTTTTTGACGACTTCATTACGTTCTGAAACTGGCGTGGCGGGTGCGGTTTCCAGTCTGGATTGGCCCGACCCGCTGTTTACCGGGAAGAACGGTGGTGCTTTGATCATCGTGGGATTGGAAGCTCGCGACCAGGCTGTCGAAGCGCTGATACCAAGATTGAGGGCGCGTGCTGATTGGATGGAAGGCCAATTGAGGGCGCAATTCCCAAATATTAGACTGGAGATAACGGGCGAGACGCCGCTGAACTTCGACCTCCGCAAGGTTAGCGCGGATGATGTCAATAAGGCGGAAGCGCGGGCTATGCCGATAACTCTTGTGCTGCTGCTGCTGGCATTCGGAAGCCTGGTGGCTGCATTCCTACCACTTGGAGTGGGCGTTCTCTCGATTTCGATGACGATGGGTGCGGCTGCTTTGCTCGCGCATTATCTGCACCTTTCGATCCTAGTGCAGAACCTGGCGACCATGCTTGGGTTAGGACTGGGTATAGACTATGCGCTCCTGATGGTAAGCCGGTTTCGCGAGGCGTTGGCGGAGGGCCATGAACCAGGAATCGCTGCCGACTTTGCCGCAGGTCAGGCAGGCCATACCTTACTCATCTCAGCCACCACGGTTGCAATCGGATTTTCGGCGCTGCTGACAGTGCCGATTAGCGAACTGAGATCCATCGGGATAGCTGGTCTGCTGGTTACTGCGCTCAGTGTTATGCAGTGTACTTTCATCCTGCCGTGGGTGCTCGGCTTGCTTGGCCACCGCGTCAATTCGGCCAGCGTGCAAATTCTAAATCGATGGATGAAACAATCCAATGGAAGTACATCGAGTTCGCATGCCCGCTGGAGCAAATGGGGCAGTGTCGTCACCGGTCGCCCGTGGACAACTCTGCTAATCGCTGGAATACCGTTGCTGATTCTCGCTTTCCAGGCACGAAGAATTTCTCCGGGCCTTCCTGCAGGCAACTGGCTTCCTGCAAAGGCGGAATCGGTGCAGGCGCTGCACTCTTTACAGGACATGGGGCGCGCGGGCATCGTGCAGTCTCTCCGTGTGATTCTGGAACTGCCTCCGAATTCTCCCGCACTCTCCCAGAGTGGCTGGAGAGGAGTGGGCCGATTAACGCAGCGCCTGCAGAGCGATTTCAGAGCGGAAGAAGTAATCTCTATTTCGACTTTGTCCGGGATGGCGGATACTGCGGACTCTGTCGGAGATGTTCCTGACGCGACGCGCAAGAGCTTTTTGCGAAGAGACGGATTAGCAACTCTGGTTGAGGTCTTGCCTGCCCCCACGGTTTCGCCGAGCGAAGAAATACGATGGGTGCGCGAGTTGCGAAGCATGGATGTAGCGGAGATCACCGGCTTGCCTGGAGCAACGCTTCGCGTCGGCGGTATTCCAGGGCTTGACGCCGACTATGACACGGTAGTCAAAGAGCGTCTGCCCAAGGTAATCCTTTATGTTGTTTTAGGAAGTTTCGTGGCGCTACTCCTCGGGCTTCGATCTCTGTTTGCGGCGATCAAAGCGATTCTGCTCAATCTGCTCTCGGTGGGAGCTGCCTTTGGCGCTCTGGTCCTGGTGTTTCAGGAAGGTCACGGAATCAAATTATTTGGTGTTGGGGCGGCGACAGGAACAGTATTCCCGATTGTGCCGATACTTTCATTTGCCATCGTCTTCGGTTTGAGCATGGACTATGAGGTCTTTCTGGTAGCGCGTGTTCTGGAAGAGAGACGTCGCGGACTGTCCGAAAGATCCGCGGTGATCGAGGGACTGGCGAGCACGGCAGGCCTCATTACGAGCGCGGCGGCCATTATGATTGCGGTCTTCGCAGCTTTCACAATGGGGAGCTTTCTCGTCGTCAAGATGTTGGGATTCACGCTTGCCGTGGCCGTATTTATCGATGCGACGATTGTGCGGATGGTGGTTGGGCCAGCCCTTTTACAACTGGCTGGGGACTGGAACTGGTGGCCTTTTGGTTTATATGGAGCACCTACAAAACCGGCCGTCGAGTAGGTTCTATGACGATCAAAGGCGTGGACGCACCAACGCCAACGCGGACTTTCGTTGATAGCGATGGTATTGTAATGCGCGAGGCAGTCGAAGGCGATAATGACGCGCTGCTCGAATTGACGCGATTGGCACCCATGGCTGGCAGCATCTCGCTGCGCATCGATCGCGAGCCGGATTTCTTCGCACTTCCTCGGGTGCGCGGAGAAACGACGGTCTTCGTTGCCACATCCGAAGGTAAGCTTATGGGATGCATGTCGGCCTCGATCCACATGGCCCATATCAACGGCGTGCCGGAGAGAATAGCTCGCGCTACTGACCTGAAGGTGCATCCACTTCTCACTGGAAAGCGCGTCACACTGCGCCTCATCTCGGCCATCGAAAATTACCAGCGGGAACAGGATGTTGATCTTTCTTTCAGCCTTGCGCGGACGGCAATCATCGCGCATCAGGAGACATGGAAACCCGCCGCGAATGTGCTCGCGGTGTTGCGCGGGCCGGACTATGCGCCAATTCCAGACGAGGACCTGAAGAAAATCTTCCCCTAAATTACACCTCGAGCGGTGTGTCACATCGACAATCTGCGCAAGCTTGCGGAAGAGTTGATCGCGAGCGGCGGAACAACGGTGAAAATCACAATCGATCTGCAGCAGCTTTCCCTGCAGCCGGATATCGTAATCTGCGTGGCCAGCCCGGAAATGCCCTAGCTGCTTCTGGGACGTCTCGCCCCAAATGCTATTGTGTTTGACGCGGGCTATCCAAAGAATTTGGCCCCTTTAGACGCCGTGGAGGGATGCACTGTATGTTTCGGGAACGAGGCAAGTAGCATGGATGGATGACATTCACGCCCAATGTTCATCGCGTGCTGCAAAATCATCCGTTTCCCAACGTAGGCTAGGGATACATGCTCGAAGGGATGGTACTTGCGCTCGAGGGAAGATTTGCACCATTCTCCGGAGGGAGAGGCTTTATCACAATCGAGCGCGTGCAAACGATGGAATTCATTGCGGCCCATCACGGAATCCACCTCGCACCGTTCTTCAACGCTGAAGGTCAAATCGAAGAGATAACGAGCGTCCGAACCGTGGGAGTCGAACGATGAGCGTTCAACCGCAAGACCAGGTGAAGTGGTTCGATCTTCTGTTTGGGATGAGTTGGAAAGACCCAGCGTCGGACCGTCGTGCACTGTCCATCGAGCCTGGCGATACGCTCATAACGGTGACCTCCGGGGGTTGCAATACGCTTACTCTGTTGCTCGAACATCTTGCGAAGATTTATGCGGTAGACATCAATCCTACGCAGTCCTACCTACTGGAGTTGAAGTGCGCTGCAATACGCCGCTTCGACGGCGAAGAACTGCGCGCCTTCCTCGGTCTTACTTCTTCCGATTAGCGGATGCATAATTTCGACCGTTTGCGTGGCAACCTGAGTAAGGCAGCTCTTCGCTATTGGGTGTCTAATCCGCATATGCTTCGTCATGGTGTTATGAACGCAGGCAGATACGAATCGTTCATCCCGCTTTTCAGCCGCGCAGTTGGAATAGTGCAAGGCAAGAAGCGCGTCGAAGGATTATTTCTCTGCGAAACGTTGGAAAAGCAGCAAGCTGATTTTGATAGCAGGTGGAGTACTGTTCGATGGCGCCTGCTTTTCAAGCTGGACAGGTCGCAACTCCTTCTTGATCTTCGAGTGGGCGTCAAAGCCAGGTGGAGTGTGGCGGCACAATGTTTACCCAATGTTTGCATGCGATGTGAGTTTCCATCTTTATTCCATTGCGGAGTCAGCCGAATCCTGAATTGTCCCTACTGTTCAGCAGTAAGCCGGAAATCTTTGAGTATCTGAAAGACGTTGTGGCTCGGAACAAGTTAGAAGACCACATTCGTTTTGGCACAGCGATTATGGGAGCGAAGTTCCTGGAAAGTGCCGCTTGCTGGCAGCTAACCAATCAGAATGGCCGCCTCCACGTTGTGGAGGACGCTTATTCTCGCCACAGGACCTTATAGCCGGCCATCCGTGCCGAATATTCCTGGACGGAGACGTTCCACGGTGTGACCTGTTTCACTCCTCCGCATAGGACCCATCGGTTCTATCGATGGCAAACGCGTTGCAGTCATCGGTACTGGGGCGAGAGCGATCCAAAGCATCTCCAATATTGCCCCCGCCGTTTCTCGCTTAGAGGTCTTCTAACGTAGTCCTATGTGCGTTCTACCTCGTGGAGACAGGATAAACAGCGCACTTGGGCGTTGGTTATTCAAACGTGTTCCTCCGCTAAAAAACTAAGTGCGTGAGGAACTTTCTTGGTTAATGGAGTTGCTCGGCGTCGTATTCCTGGGCAATACATTTCTAACTCGGCTGATCACGCGAATCGCCCTGCGCAAACTTGCTACAGAAGTTACTGATCCCGGCATACGAAATTAGTTGACTCCAACTTGTAAATCGGATGTAAGCAAGCTCTGTTTTCCGATGACTACTATCCGACTTTCAACCGCTCTGACGTCAGATTGATTACAGACCCGATCCGAGAGATCACCAGTGACGGAATTATAACTATGGGTGGGCGGAAGTACAGCCTGGACATCGTCGTAGTGGCCACCAGATTTTTTCTCGCGAATACTAACAACTATCTACCGGTGGTGGGGATGGGCGGCAAGCTGCTGAAGGATATTTGGGACGCACATGGCGCCCAGGCGTACCGCGGTGTGAATGCAACGGGGTTTCCCAACTTTGCATTTTTGCTGGGGCCCAACTCGGGCTTGGGACACTCTTCCCTGGTGCGGGTGATGGATCTCAGGTTGTGTATCTGCTCCAATGGCTTGATCGTATAGACGAAGCATGAAGCAGCGCGGTTCTTGATGTTCGGCCAGACGTGCAGCAAAGTTACAACGCAGATCTTCAGCGTCGGCTGGTCGGAACGGCTTGGGCGTCAGGTTGCACGAGTCCGGTTCTTGATCGACACTGACATAATTCAGGCATTTATCCGGGTCATTCGAATAAGTACAGGAAAGCAACGGCCAAGTTAAACCCCCCACGACTACGAAGTGGTCCGAAGTAACAAGGAATAAATTTGGATAGTTCCCCAGTTGGGGCTGGGTAATCATCCTATTTCGGTGCATCAGCCTCGGTTTGGCTTAGGTCGAAGTCTTTGCGCACAAGTTTTGCCTTCCCCGATCCTCCCTCGACAATAAACAGCGAAAAGCCTGGCTTGCCTTGAATCTGAGCCTCCACTTGGCTAGCAGACCAGACACCACTGATCTGTCGCAGGCTATAGTAAACGAACTCCTTCTGCTGTCCTGTTTCATGAAGTATTTTAGACACATGCACCGGGAATAAGATACTTTGGTCAATCCACGAAGTCACAGAATCGTAATAACTTCGATCCTGTGGGCCCGGCATGCTTTTAAGGACAAAGCAATCACGCGCCCCAAATTTTGCTTGGTCCATAAGCTGCTGACTCTTCCAGAAGAATTGACCTTCCACCAGGTCTTCATAGGAGAAATTTGTCCCCATCAACCCCTCGTTCCAGCGTTCGAACGGTAACGTGCTAACAACCTTGCTGCCCGGCGGAATCACGTCGATCGTCACACGCCCATTCACAGTCATATGAACTAGAAGTCGGCTCCGCGCAACCGCCGGCTCAGTGATCTCGCACAGCAGACGCAGTCCGTCCGGAAACCAATGTCCCTTGATCTTGAATCTGTAGGTGGTGCGCTGCCCATTCCCTTCCACGCGCACAAGTCTTCCCGTTACGCGGTAGTCCAACGCCTCTATCCGCTGATGGGTGCCGGTAAGAACGTTGTCCAGGTCAGCGGTCGCTGAGATAGCGGGCACCGGATGCATTACCGACGACAGGACCAGGAAAGCGATGAGCCGCTGAATGCCACTCACGACACGGCCCTTCCGCACCACAACTGGATATCGGCCACACTCGGGGCGGAGAAAGAAAACGGCTATACGGTATGCGAAGCTCATAGTGATTCCATATCTTAGTCGATGCCGACGATAATGCGCACGATTCATCTTACTCTGCACCTACTTCATTGCGGATAATGGCCGCCTTGATTTTTACATTCGGGCCGTGCACCCCGGATCAGTGTTTGAGCCACCCTTCTATTCACAAACTACAAGTCTGTTTCGTCCAGCTTCTTTAGCGTCGTACATTGCCCGATCCGCCTCATTGAGCAAGCTAAACAATGGAAGGTTTTGCCCGTTCAACTGGGAGATACCGATTGAGAGGGTTACCGGGATCGGTGTTTCTCCCGATAAAACGAACCTGGCTTCCGCCACGGTAGAGCAAAGCCTCTGCGCCACCTCCATGGCACTATTCCTGTTCGCTTCAACGACCACAACAGCAAACTACTCTCCACCAGTGCGGCCAAAAACGTCTTCATTGCGCAGTGCATCGCGAATGAGACGCGACACTTTGTGTAGAACGGCGTCCCCAACACTGTGGCCCCAAGGTGTCGTTAATCGCTTTTGAAGTGGTCAACGTCAATCACGATTAATGTCAATGGCCCTTGAAAACGGATCGAACGCATCAACTCACGCTCGGCTAACTCAACGAAGCGACGTCGATTACGCTGACCGGTCAAGTAATCGGTCTGGGCTTGAAGCTCCGCCTTGTTCTTGAGCTCCTGTTCGATCTCAAATTTCTTCTGCACCAAGAGCAGATTCAGTGGCCCCTTCTGCACCTCCTGCCGTGCCAGACGGGCACACGCGTGCAACATCAACGCAAACGAGCCGCCTATGATGAGCCCGTCGACAATGATCTGTTGTATTGCACTCAGATTGTTTCTGCAATCTATTCCACCGTTGCGGCCGACAAACCAAAAGACTGCATTACTCATCAAGACCAGAAACGAATCCCCGCACGAAACGCCGGCTTGGAGTGCTTTTGACACGGAGTGCAAAGGACATGACGACAAAGCACACCCATGTAATTTTGATGAGCACGGCGTTGGTGTTTATAGCGAAAGCGTTGTAGCCCAAGGCGAGCGCATCAAGTAGAACGAGAAACATCCACAGCAGCAGAGCGAGCCCGCGCGTCAGGAGTGGCAGCCCTTTGTAGGGTTTGAACAGTTCTCGACAGAAGAGAAGGGTGGTGAAGCTAATAGACAGATAGAGGATCGCGTTCATTCAATCCACCAGTGCGGGCAGTCGTTCAGCGACAGCGGCGCTAAGTAGCCGGTCGCAACGATCCTGAAGAGTGTGTCAGTGGCTTGGTGAACGGCAAACAGGCCCACTTCGGGAAGCCGGTCAAGAAGAAGGCTGAGGATCGCCCAGAACAACAAACATAGCCTGGCGGTGACAAAAAACACTTCTACCAGATCCCGCTGATGGTCCTTTCGCTCGGCCTCGTTTGGGTCCAGTGCTTCAACGATGAACTAGGCCGGGCTCCTAGTCTTTAGGCGCAGATAAAAGGTTGCTTCGGGAGCAGCCACCTTGACGACAAAGCCGAGGGAAATATTGGGGCGCCCGCGATTGGCATAGGGGTATGGGTTGCCTGTGACTCGCGTCTTCCACGTCAGCGGATTTCCGGAGCCAGCTTGGTAGAGACGCAGTTCATTAAGGTAGGTAGGGCGAATGAAAAGCACTAGCTTCCCGCCAGTTGCAGGCGCTCGCACACGCAAGCAAATCCAATGCACAGAACTTGTGCTGTTCATGGAAAGTGTGGATCCGGCTGGTATGGTCACGCGCCCTGCGACATCAGCAATTGTCAGAGCACTTGATACGTCTTCCAGAATCGCACGAGAAACGATCAAATCGCTCGCCAGAGCTAGTGAAGTCACCAGAGAGCCGACGATCAAAATGAGAATGCCGAAGAGGCGCTTCACATTAGCTGCCTGAAGATTAAAAAAACCTATTAGATATAAGACTAGTCACCTAGCATCGCGCGCTCCTATATGCCCCTGCGGAGCTTCGCCAAAATTTAGCGAGGCATCGAGTCGCATGGCGGTAGCGCTTACGGCCTCTCAGATGGGCAAGTTGCTTGGTTTGTAGTTCCGTGCAGGATTCCGATGGGGAAAATCAAACTCTGGTCAAGGGCCGTAAATAGACAGTCTCTGAATCCTGCCTTGCCTCACACTAGATGACTGCCCGCTCCGCCTTGTCCTGGAATATAGTGCCGGAGGCCTTGGTAGATTTAGTTTTCCTCCGTCATTTCGATACAGAATCCGACTCCAGTGACGGAAAATCTCTGGCAGCAGCCTGCGTCTGGAGTAGGCGGTATCCAGTGCGAGTTCTTATATGGTAGTGCTGCATATTTGGTCCGGCAAGTTTTACCGTGATAGTCCGCCAGCCACGGTTAGCATTCGGCTGAGGATAGTAGCTCAAAGCATAAAGGTGAGCTAGGTCGTCCCGGATTGAAGCGAATGCGTCCTTTTCGTCCTTCCAATTCTTTGAGAAATAGGCTTTGCCGCCGGTCGCTTTGCTCATCCGCTCAAATACCGCGGTGGAGATAGGCTCCTGCTGCGCCTGTCGGGTGCTGATCATGTAAATAATTGTTCCGGTTGATTGAGCCAATTCTGCCACGTCCTCCGGGGGTACAAGGCTCGCATTGTCGGGACCGTTCGAGAAGACCACGATAGCCTTTCGTCCCCTCAACGGGGCCGCGTCTTTAACTGTCAGTAAAAGGCTGTTATAAAGTGCTGCGTCATCCCCAGCAACGGTGTTTCTCACGCCGCGCAACACTTGGGATCGGTCAGGTGTGAGAGTCGAAACTCGGGATAGGTTTCGGCTATACGAGTACAGGGCAACCTTGTTTACTCCCTCCAGAGAACGGATGAAATCAGCAATTGCGTCCTGTGCAAATACAAATCCGGAATACATATAGTTACTGGTATCAAAAAGGATGAACACATTTGCCCCAGCACCCTGGGAGCTTGATTTTCCGGATTGATCTTCCGACGACTGCGACGAGAAGAGGCTGTCGTCAGAGGCAGCTCCCTTGCCGATCGTAAAGGCGCGTTCGTTCCCTTCTTCAAACGTTGCCGTCTTCTCGGGAATATTATCCTCAAGAATCGTAAAGTCTTCAGGACGAAGCCCGCTGACATAGTTACCTTTGCGATCCGTTATGGCGACACTCAACTGCACCAGCACGACATTGACATGGAGCGACGATGCGTCGTTCTGAGCAGCAGCCCTGCCACCGCCCCGCGAAAACGGAACTAACAGCAAACACAGGAATAGAAAGATTTTCTTTGCCATGGTTCTCCTATTGCGCGCTTTCTGCTCTCGCCGCCGGCGCTATCGTAGCAGTGACGTTTGCGACTGGCAGCAGGACGATCTTGCCCGACTTGAAATCGTCTCCGGTCTCTTGCATGGCGCGCAGTACCGCTGGCCAATCCTCTAGATCTGTGGCGAAGATTTTTGCGACCATGTGGCGTGTAAGTTCGGGAACCATGCGGTTTAGCATTACCGGCGAATAGCCCATCTGATCCGCCAGCCGGGCCCAGTAAAGATTTCCGGACTCCCAGCGCTCGCCGAAAAGGCGGCTGGAATACCCTCCGTAGAAAGGAAACGGCTTTACGTTCAGAAGTTCGCGGGCATAGGTGCGCGCTAGCGTGGGATGCGGAACGCCGAAGTCTTTTGATAGGCGGTCCCGACTAACTTCAGTTGGATTATGCTGCAAAAGATCTTGCAACTGTTTGCCTGTCTGTCCTAGAGATGCCGCCTCTGCAGGAAACCTCGTCTGAAATTCTGCACCTAGATAGAAGGTATCTGCCGGCATCAATTGCGGAAGGATTGCAGCACTGTCCTCCCTACCTTGCAATGCAAGCTCAACCCAACTCAGTCGGCGCTGGTCCATGCGGTCAGATAGAATCCGAATGACATTCGCTCGAAGCTCCGAGCTCTTGACGGATGCGCCCAGCAGCTCTTCACCGAATTGTTGATACAGACCTACGGCATGCAGTTCGTTTGGAGTGACGTTCCACCAGCGGGCAAGGACTGCGTCGGACAGAAGCTCGGGAACCAATTCCTTCCAGATCAGGGCCTGAACATTTTCTGGCGTAATCATGTCCTGCTCCGCCGTGGCCAAGCTGTAAGGCAAGTCCGCCAATGATCCCATCAGGTAAGCGCCACCACCCGCGGATACGCCGGCACCCATCAGCATCGGCGTCTGCCATAACCGTTCCGACCCGGTAACTGTGGTTCCCAGGAAGTCATGGGAGCGGACAAATAGCGGGTTGATGTGCAGTATTTGGGCGTTAGGAGGTTCATAGTACGCATAGTTCAGTCCGACCAGAGTATCTCTGAGGAGGGGCGACAGTTTGCCGCGAGCGGCTTCCAGTTGTGTTGGTGAAGCTGGCATCTGGATAAACTTGGTCAGATCAGTTTTTGCCTGCAACTCCGCGTGATGACCCGTATTGTCTCTTGGCGCCCAGTCAGTCTTCTCACTCTTGCTGAAGATCTGACGAGGAATTTCAAAGTCGCGGAGTTCTTCCGCAAGCGCGAGCAGATGCTCGCTGGCCGGTCGACCTTGCGCCATCTCTTTTAGACCATCGCTGAGGCCGAACAGGGTGTCTAAGGAGACGAGGCGCTGGTCGTACAGCACCGAGCGAATTCTCTTTGCCAACGCAGACTGCATTTGCCGACCGTCGGCACTCTCTTGGCGGGGGCTCGCCAGCAGGCCGACTACCTCGTCCTGCGAACCTCCGGCTTGTCGAGTTGCTCCGAAGGTCAACGCACCCAGCGAAGATCGAGCTGCGTCAAAAAGTTGTGTCGATGAAGTAATCTTGGCAAACGGCTCAATCGTGCCTTGCCACGAGGCATCCATTTGGGAGTTTGCAATCTCCCCCTGGCGAGCCAGTATCTGCCAGAGTCCCACGTTCGCTTGAAAATCTCCCATCGCATTTCCGCGCAAAGCCTGATCGTGAATTTTATTAATTGTGTCTGCGACGGTCACGAAACGCGCGATGGACTGTTCGCTAAGCGATGGAAACTCCGTGAAGATCAAGTACCAACTACTCAGCGCCGAAAACCGGTTAGCCAGCAGTCGAACTGTCTCAGCGGACAAACCTCGTTGGGGAAACCGGACGCGGTCCAGTTCACTTAGCATCAGATACATCTGGACTGGTCCCGCATCGGTCTGCGTGCGGGAACTGGCAGTCAGTGCTTCGAGCAACTGCTCGGGACGATTCCAGTTGCCGGCGCGCGTGGACCAAGCACGCGCGGACTTGGAATTTGGTTTCTGCCGCATTATCTGCTTCCAGACTTCGAGACCTCCCGGAACGGGAATCTCGCCGGTCGTATCCAGTTTGAAGCGGGTAAACATCACAACCAGATCGGGAACCTTGGGAAAGACTCCGATCGCGGCCGGCGAATCAACCCCGGGTGATCGAAAGGCTTCATACAAGGATTTCAACCGGGGGGTTTGGGTCAGATAATCCTGTTGCGTTGGGCCGCTTCGCGTCAGCGCGTCAAAATAGGCGATCAGCCAGCCGTTGTCCTTTGCAAGCAGGCGAGTAACAAACTCTCCCGCGGAGTCTGGACTCGCCCCGACGAGTTCTCTCCACGCAGGCTCTGCTTTCGCACCCCCTGGTACGTAGACGTGGCCCTCGCGTATGCATATTTGCCCTCCGTAAAAATCCAGCGTTGCCGCCAACGGAAGCAGGTTCCGAAGCCCCGACGTCCTCTGCAGCGCAGCGCTGGTCACAGAGTCCTGCTTGGACAAAGCCCAATAGAGCCTTGCTGCTGTGCGATCGTTTGCCAGCATGTCCACAATTCCCGCGTAGATTCCACGCCGATCCGGCCTTAGAGCGAGCCAATCGTTTTCGTGGAATAGCAACGGAACCACCGTAACGGGATACGGATAGTCGAAAGGCACGCCTTTCTGCAGCGCCTCTTCTAGTTCGGTGAGAGGGAACCCGGAGTCGATGGTGAGGAAAGCCCTAGTCGCATTTGTCGTCTCCAGACGGAGGCTCGACTGGCCGCATCCGTCGCGCAGCCGATATCCCAGTACTTTTAGCAGTGTGCCCGCGTCGGCGCAGGTCGTCACATGAATCTTGCCGCTCGGTCCAGAAAGATACTGGAGTTCCCTTGCCTGATACAGATAGCGGTTCAGCAACCGCAGGAACTCCGTTTGCGTACTTTCGTCATAGCCAATCAAATAACTATTGCGGGCAAGCAACGGCAACACATCGTCGGGTGCCACCTTTTGACTGATCCCTGCCATACGTAGAAACGATCGCAGGGGACCCGGAATAACTACCGTGTCTATCGCTCTAGAAGCGATGCCCGCAGAGCCGGTATCTGACCCCGCTAACGAAGAAGCCGCGTGAGCGGCAACGCCACAACAGAGGTAAGCAGAGATAAACAGGCTCACGAAAGTTCTGGTAGCGACAACATACGGACGAGGAGAAGATATCATCACCGAACACCTCTTCACAGCGCTGGATCATTGCGACAGCCACCACCGGTATTGAGGAGGCGGAAATGCACGAACTATTAGCGACAGCCGAGCTTGAAAAATATCAATCCAGCAACTGGACGATGTCCAAAGTGTCTTCACGCAAACCCGCATCCCCTCACCAGTTCACACACTGTACTCCACTACCTGGCAAAATTCCATGTTTATGTAAAATGCTCGAACAATCGAGCGAAGATGAGCAGCGCATCTCTTCATGTCTCAACTAGGATCGGTCGGTTATTCGGCATTCGGTCGTTGGTCCCCAGTCTCTGGGGTAGCGCTCATAAGCTAGACGGAGCAGATCCAGAATTGAAAGATAGAATGAGGATCTTCACATTCCGGCGTGATCGTGCCGTCAGCGAAGTTGGCTTCGCCGACCGGAACGGCTCCCTCGACCCCGAAATGACCTGAAGATAACCCGCCCGCTTCGAAGCCGGTTTTAACATTACGTAAGCTACAAATTCTGTGGTGGCCCGGGCAGGAGTCCAACCTGCGACCTTCGCGTTAGGAGT
>JANYLK010000219.1 GCA_025357875.1 Granulicella sp. | reverse complement strand
TGGCACTGATACTGGGGATCGGCTACGGCCGGATTTACCTTGGGGTGCATTACCCAAGCGACGTTGCGGCGGGCTACTTTGTTGGCGTCGTGTGGTTGCTGGCGGTGATGGCTGCGGATTGGTACGTGCGTCGGAATGAGGCGGCCGTGTCGGAATAGTCTGTCCTGTGTTCGTCATCCGTAAACGGCCCCTCCCCCCCTGGGTTATATCTTGCCAACAAATACCTCTGAATGCGGCTTGGTCCTCCGGCAGTACTGAGTCCCACCCTTAGCAAGGATGCTGCTAAGGATGGGGAACCCGGGGGGTTAGGGATGGGTACCCCGGTTAGGGATGGGGCACCCGGCGATCTTGCCTTCCCAGCATTCTCTGTTGGTCTAGAATATGACCTTAGCGCCTAGCTGGAGTTGGCGGTTCGGGTAGGCTCCGATGAGACGCCCGAAATTGCTGTCGGAGCGGTTAGTATCCAGCGTGCTGTAGTTGGTGTGGTTGACGACGTTGTATGCATCGGCTTGAATCTTGAGCTGGGCACGCTCCTTGAAGTCGAAGAGCTTGGACAGGGTTACGTCGCCCTGTTTCAGACCTGGCTGGACGATGGTGCCCACTCCTGCCGTACCGAAGGAAGCCGCATCAGGAACCGTGTAGGCGGCCGGATTGATCCACTGCGCTTGGTGAACTGGAAGCGTGAAGCGGTCGTCCTTGGCATACAGCGCAACACCGGCGTTTTGGTTGGCGCGTCGGCCACCGAGGGAGGAATTGCCCTGGATGGTATCGAATTGGCCAGTCTGAACTCGCACGACGCCACTGATCTGGAGACCCCCGACTGCTTCGCGCAGGAAGATGTTCTTTCCGGCGAATGTGGGCAGTTGCCAGATGACGGTTGAGACGAAGGCGTGTTTGCGGTCGATGCTGAGTTCGCCGTAGGTGTAGTTGAGGTTCTGCCAATTCTCGTTGCTGTTGCCATTGCTCTGCGAGTCACCGAGTCCCTTGGCAAACGTATAGCCGACGGTGTAAGTAATCCGGCCCGTCCGTCTGGAGAGATACACCTGGAGCGCGTTGTAGTTGGTGTTGGAATCGCTGAGGTTCATAGCGATGCCGGTGAAGCCCTTGTATGGGTTGTAGAAGTTAGAGTTGATTTTGGTTGCCGCGCCGGCGGCAGCCTGTGCCAGGTTGGGGAAGTTGATGTTGGGTTGACGCAACAGGTGATGGCCGACGTTGCCCACGTACGTGGTCTCAAGCAACATCCCCAGAGGCAGTTGGCGCTGGATGCCGAAGCTGTACTGCTGGACGTAGGGGTTCTTCAGGCCGGGATCGATGGCGCTGATGCCTCCCTGCAGTCCGGTGTTGTTTGGGGTGCCGGCGCTGATGTTGCCCAGGTTGGCAAAGTCGAATTCCACGTTCTGGAGGAAGGGTTGAACGTTGACCTGGCTGAAGGTGATATTACCCTCGGCGCGGTAGTAGAAGACTCCGTAGCCACCGCGAATGGATGTCTTATCATCCGGCGCATAAGCAAAGCCGACGCGTGGTCCGAAGGCGCCGTGCATCTTGTAGAAGCCGCGGGGTGCACCCGATGGGATCTGAGTGTAGGCGGAGGTGTTGACATTGGGCACACGGATAGTTTGATCAGATGGGATACCGTCTCCCGCACGAACGAGACCGTTGAATGGGTTTCCGGAGCCCGGAATCACCTTGCCCGCCGTCGTGACAGTGATGGCATTTGCCGGGTTGTAGGCTGAACGATCAAAGTTGGCCATGTTATTGCCTTGCGTGTACGTGGCTGGAATCAATTGCCAGCGAACGCCGTACTCGAGGCTCAGGTTTCTGAAGGCCTTCCAGGTATCCTGCGCGAATACTTCGGGCTGGTTGAAGCGGAAATGACCGGTGGGGTCGGCGCTGGCCTCGGTGTAGCTATTGAAGTTGCCCAGCAGTGCATCGGCGAGTGCGTTGCCGGTTGTGATCGAATTACCGGTAGCGTTAAAGTTGACGTTGCCGGTATAGGACGGACGCCCGTTTTGGTCGACCCGATTGCGAACGTAGACGCCGCCGACCTTGATGAGGTGATTGCCTTTGATGATGGAGATAGTGTCGCCGACCTGAATATCAGTCGTGGGAGAGTTCAGAGCAAAGTTTGGACCTTGGAATCCGGCGAAGGATGTAATTCCCACCTGGGGAATGCCATTGGGATAGGCCCCCGCCCCTGGGAACAACTTACCGTACTGGAAACCGAAGGTCTCCCGCTTCCAGTTGCTTCCATAAGGTGGAATGTGCTGCGATACGAAGCTGAAGTTCGCGTTGGACTGGTTGATGATGTTCGAACTTATTGTCCAGGTTTCCGCGACGAGGTAACTCTGACCGGGACGGTTACGCTGCGTCGGGGTAGTGGGTAGATTGCCTCCGGCAGAGAATGTGCCGAATGGATCGATCAGACTGTTGTGATCGCTGATCCAACGGCCATAGATGAGGTGCTTATCGTTGATGTGGAAGTCTAACCGGACGATATCTTCGCGGAAGTCGAGCGGATTGATCGGGGTGAGGGTTAGAGTCGCGCTGGTTGCGCCCTCAACGTACTGACCAAGTTTGTTTATCGTTGTGTAGACATTTGCAATGGCTTTGCCGTCGGTAGTCATTAACGATGCGATGTTGTTATTGGGAATGGGTGTGGTGGTTCCGGGGTAGAACAACTGACCCAGAGCCGAGAAGTCGCCTCTAAGCTCAGCTGAGGTGGGGGTCGTTCGCTGGGTGGGAGCCTGGTTTTGGCGAAGGCGCTTCCATTCTTCGCCGGCGAAGAAGAACAGGCGATCCTTGAAGATGGGGCCGCCGACGTCGTAGCCGAAGTCGTTGTAGACGAGGTGGACCTTCGACGCGGAATAGAAGGGCCGGGCATCGAAGTAGTTGTTGCGCGCATACTCGAAGACGCTTCCGTGGAATTTGTTCGAACCACTCTTGGTGACGATATTGAAAGCCGGACCGGAGTTACGTCCGTACTCTGCAGAGAAGTTCGAGGTCTCGATCTTGACTTCCTGAATGAAGTCGGCGCCCACGTTATTGACCAGGCTGCCGTTGCTGCCGGAGGCCAGATTGAACGCGCCG
Organism: Granulicella sp.; assembly: GCA_025357875.1. Taxonomy (GTDB): domain Bacteria; phylum Acidobacteriota; class Terriglobia; order Terriglobales; family Acidobacteriaceae; genus Edaphobacter. The sequence goes on along the minus strand of JANYLK010000219.1, from coordinate 611 downwards.
TCTACGGTAAGGTTGTTGGAGTCGGACTTGTTGCCGTTGATGTTCTGGTTTCCGGCAGCGAGGCTGGTGGTTACAGAGAAGACATCGGGATTGGTGACGACCGCGCCCGGGATGATGGTCATCAACTGGATGTAGTTGCGACCATTGAGCGGCAATTCTTCAACCTGTTTGGTATCGATGACGTGGGAAAGTTCACCGCTGGTGGTATTGAGTGCTTCGCTTGCAACTGCAGTAACACTTACCTCAGAGGAGACGGCGCCTACCGCCAGGCCGAAGTTGGCCGTGACTTTCGCGTCGGCGGAGATGACGATGCCCGAACGCTTCTCCCCACGGAATCCTGGAGATTTCACCTCCACAATGTAGTCGCCGATGGGGAGATTGGAGGCGATATAGAAGCCGCTATTGTCGGTGGTCACGGTATGAATCTGGTTGGTCCGCGTCTCAGTGATGATGATAGTTGCGCCATTGACGACGCTGGCAGTGGCATCAGTGACCGTGCCCGAAATCTGACCAACGGATGTTTGCGCCTGCAGCGACCCGGAACAAAATGCCATGGTAATCAAGGCAAGACACAGGACGCCTAACTTGCAGACGCTCGCAGCGGTTGCTGC
>JANYLK010000205.1 GCA_025357875.1 Granulicella sp. | reverse complement strand
TCGAACCACGCGGCCTCGACCAGAATGTTCTTCGTCTCCGCGGTAATCATCGAGTCCCAGCCGCCCATCACGCCGGCCAGTCCCAGCGCCTTTGCGTGGTCCGCGACGACCAGATCGTCAGCCTCAAGCGTCCGCTCGGTTCCATCCAACAGCTTCAGTCGCTCGCCTTTGCGCGCAAGCCGCACCACGATTCCACCCTGAATTTTGTCGAGGTCGAATGCGTGCGTCGGATGTCCCATTCCCTGCAGCACGAAATTCGAAGCATCCACCGCGTTCCAAATCGGCTTCGATCCCAGCAGCGCAAAGTAGTCCGCAACCTGCCCTGTCGACGGCGCGATGTTCACGCCACGCAGCACACGCGCCGTGAAGCGGCCGCATAATTCGGGCGCGTCGATCGCCACCGGAAGCGGCTTCGCTCCAGACGCACGTGAAGGCAGCGAGGCGTCTAGCGGCGCAAGCGGCAGGTTGTAGATGGTCGCCGCCTCGCGCGCAATGCCATAGTGGTTCATCGCATCCACGCGGTTGGTGGTGATGTCCATTTCGAACAGGTGGCCTTTGCCGGGACCAAGATCGTGTACGCCCTCAACCGCAATGCCGCGGAGGGTCAAGTCGTCAGCGAGTTGACGATCAGAGATGGTTAGAGCAGGTAGATAGTGGCGGAGCCACGCAGTAAGGATATTCATGACAGACGGCTTCTAGTCTAAATGCTGTGGCCGGGGCAGATTCATGAGTTGGAGTTCTTCTCCTCAAACATCCCGTTAGAAAAGCCATCAAGGCTGGAGGCGTTCTTGCGGCGACGGTAGTCTTCGAGTCCTGCTTCGCCCTTGGCCGCAGCCCAGCGGGTGAGCTGATTGCAATCCTTCACGTAGTCGAAGAGCGGAACGATCATGCCGCACGATGTTTGCGCGAGATCGACATCGAGGCGAACCATCTGGCGCGCACCCGCGTGTTCTTTGCCGGCAAAGTGAGACTCCAGCAGGGTGGCCTACTCCGAGCCCGCTGTCGTCATACTCCGACATGGATACAGATTCGTAGGCTAAAAGGGTGAAGCCTCGCGCGCTCCGCATGGATAGGTGTCGCCAGAATGTCTTGATAACGTCATTGGTTTGTCAGGTCAGAGCTTGGGCGGCTGTTGAGTTGTCTGACGTTTGATGGTCGCCGGCGCCCGGTTAGGTGCCGGTGCAGAAGAATCAACCGGCACCACTGGGCCAGTTGTCGGCGATAAGTCAGGCATCGGTTTCATGCCCGCACAAGTAGGAGAAGTAACCGGGACGTCTACCCAGGCTGATTCAACCAAGGTAGGTATCTGGGGAACGCTAACCTCGGAACTCGGCGGTAAAGCGTTCAACCGCCACACTCTTAACTGCACCTGCAGGCGATTACGCTTTTGGAACAGGCTTTCGTCGCTAAAGTCTTTCGAAGACGCATTGACCCGTATTTCGCCTGGGCCATCGAATAAGTGTGGTTGGGTCGCATGACGTCGATCTAATGGAGTGATGATATTCGATTCGCTTCGGAAAAAGAAACCAGCGGAAAGAGCCTCATGCCGGGGAGACTTGACCGAGCCCGAGAGGGTGAAGCCGCAACGCATAGTTCCCACGGGTGGATCGATAATGGCCTCATAGGTCTTCGCGCCGTCCGGGATAGTGGCCCATGCGAAGTTGCCTGCGAGCAACATCGTCGATGCAAGAAGTGTAGAAAGTTTCATGGCATCCTCCACCTACTGACTTTGAACTACCCAACAACACTCGAAGGGGCAACTTTTCCTCCGCCACCATCTGCAGATGACGGGCGTAGCCCTCTTCACTGGACGACACCTGTTAAGCATCGCACCGCCAACCGACAGTATTGCTGGCTCAATAAGACTCAGCAGCTGATGCGAGCAGCTATTGCCCCATTTGTACGGTCAGCAACTTGGCAGCCAAATGTTAGCGCACACCAATGCAACGCGCAAGCGCCGTTCCGGTTCCATGAGCGTATTGTTGAGGCACGCCCAGCCTGGGCTACAGGAGAGCTGAATGCGATCCTTTTCAATCCTCTTTGCCCTGCTACTATCGCCCCTTGGCCTTGCAGCGCAGACAGCCACCGCCAGCGACCCCACAATCTTTGTCATCCCAACAATGTCGAATTCCTGCCCTGTGGGATTCTCCGTCGATCGCCGACCTCACGGAGCAATCATCTGGACCAACAGCGAAAGCGATTGGATCAAGAGCCAGGGTAGTCTTTCGCTTCCCGAACTGGAGCGTGCTTTCAAGAACGAGCCCGGCTTTAGCGACCTCTCCCCGCAGGCACAGAAGGATGAGGTTGCCCGACTGATTCAGCATTACAACATGCAGCACGGTCAGGGATTGACCATCAACTTCAAGAAGCCTGCGACCCAGATCGTCTCAGCCGATATCGTCGTACACGGCTATCCGGCCTCGGTCCATATCATCCCGGCCACCCCAGCCGTGCCCAGCAACGTAACCGAGACCTTCCACCTCACCAATGGTGCAGGAGCCCCGCTGCTTCATCCATCCATTCGGACGAATCACATTAGCGTTGTGAACTGGGTCGAACTGACGCGCTTGAACTATGCAGACGGTACAACGTGGCAACCCTCCGCCCCACGCCAATGCCATGCAGCCCCCAGCCTCTATATTCTCGTCGACTCCGTGCGATAGAAGCCTCGTCATTCCCAGCAGTGGCGGCAGGAGTGACTGGCTGGAGAAGAACACCATGGATCGTCGTTACCGATAAACCCACTTTTAGTGAAGTAGAATTCTGGCTCCGAAGTAATTCACTGCATGCTTGTTGGAGTTTTCATTGCGAACACCGCTCCTTGTGCCAATTTTGCTGCTCACAGCCATTATCTATACACAAAGCCCCAGAGCGAACTTTCTGCCTCACCTGACCTTCGAATTGTGAAACAGACGGCCCCGGTATATCCGCCCATCGCCAAAGCTGCACACGTTTCAGGCCAGGTAGAGCTACAGATCGAGATTGCAGAGGATGGTCGAGTCATCAGCGCGAATGCGGTAAGTGGTCCACCTATGCTGGTCAGTACAGCGCAGGAATGCGTCAAACAGTGGGTTTACGAACCGGTGTTGATCGACGGCAAGCCAGTCTCAACATCTACGACTGTGACGATTAGATTCGATTTACCCGCGCCGGTGAACCCGGATGATAAAGAGATCGCATCTAGATTTTTCCACTGAACCGGGCTTGCATCAAGGCGGTCTCTTCGAATATCGATTCCGATGAACAAGCGGATGCCTGTAAACAAGCAGCGGACGTCGCACAAATATTCTCAGATCAGGCGCGGTTCATCGAACGTCGTAGCGCATCTGTTTACGCTTCTACCGCGCTGCAGCGAGACAAGCGGTTTAGGGAATCACTCGAGTACGCAAATAAAGCTGTTGCCGTAGTAGCACAGGGTCATGATGACGGCTCTGGATCAAGTGCGGCATACAGCGTCCGCGCGCAGGCCGAAGCACTGCTCGGTGATCTGACTGCCGCTTCGGATGACCTCAGCGAAGCCAAAGACTTCCAGAGAAAGGCCATCGTCAATATGGGCGGGATAAGCGACGATTTTGTTAAGCACCAATATGTGCCAGTGCTAAAAGGGATGCTCAACTTCCATGCGCAAATTTTGTCCGCATTGGAGAAGTCCGACGAGTCCGCAGCAAAAGCTGCAAAGCTTTAGGGGGTTAAGTTCAAGCATCATCTCCATGCGCAGTTCAGCGTGCACTCGAGTTTCGTAAACATTAGCGATCATTAAACTTTGAGTCGACAAGCTCCTGGAAACCGGCTTATGCCGTACACACCACGACGATTCCGGTCGCCAGTAAAGCGGCGTGTGACGGCAAGCGAAGATCCTTTTACTTACGAGGGCAGGCGCTGCGACCCCAGCCCAACTAAGCCGCCCGCGCCACTTGTGACTGACAGCACATTCTCGTCACGCCACGCCCTGTAAACTCAGGCGTCCGCTTTGCCCGCTGAGTTCCGGTCGCCACTATGCTCTTCAAATCCCGCAGTGCCGCCGTTTACGGCATCGACGCCAACATCATCGACGTCGAAGTCGATTTCTCCGGTGTCGTAACCGAGAAGACGGAGTTCAACACCGTAGGTCTTCCCGACGCCGCCGTCCGCGAATCCCGCGACCGCGTCCGTTCCGCCATCAAGAACTCCGGCTTCGACATTCCACCCACCCGCATCACCATCAACCTCGCGCCCGCTGACATCAAGAAGACTGGGTCCGGATTCGACCTGGCCATTGCCATCGGCATCCTCGGCGCATACGGCGCGCTGCACACTAGGGACATCTCCGACTTCCTGCTGGTCGGCGAACTCGGCCTCGACGGTTGTCTGCGCGCGGTCCAGGGAATGCTCCCTATCGCCATCGCCGCACGCACCGCCGGTATCAAGAACCTCGTCATCCCCGCCTCCAACGCACGCGAAGCAGCCGTCGTCGAAGGCGTCGACGTCTACCCCGTCCACACTCTGCTCGAAGTCCGTGAGCTGCTCAACTCCGCTTCCTTCGGCACCACCACCGCCATACCACTCCGCGTCGAAGTCGCTACCTTGCTCGACGAACTCCAGCAGTTTCCCTTCGACTTCAAAGACGTCCGCGGCCAGCACGTCGCCAAGCGCGCACTCGAAGTAGCCGCCGCGGGAGGCCACAACATCCTGATGATCGGACCGCCCGGCTCCGGCAAAACCATGCTAGCCAAGCGCCTGCCATCGATCCTCGCGCCGCTGCGTTTCGAAGAAGCTTTGGAGACCACCAAGATTCATTCCGTCGCCGGCGTGCTGGACGCCGAACAAGGCCTGGTCACACATCGACCCTTCCGCTCGCCGCACCACACCATCTCCGACGCGGGCCTCATCGGCGGAGGCATGATCCCGCGCCCCGGGGAAGTCTCGCTCGCCCACAATGGCCTGCTCTTTCTGGACGAGCTTCCAGAGTTCCCCCGCAACGTCCTCGAAGTCCTCCGCCAGCCACTCGAGGATGGTGTCGTCACCATCGCTCGAGCTGCGATGAGCCTCACCTTTCCCGCCCGATTCATGCTTGCAGCGGCTATGAATCCCTGTCCTTGCGGGTATTTTAACGACAAGTCGCGCGAGTGCATGTGTACTCCGCCGATGATCCAGCGCTACGTCAGCAAAGTCTCCGGCCCGCTGCTCGACCGCATCGACATACATATAGAGGTGCCTGCCGTGCAGTATAAAGAGCTGCGCGGAGGCGCATCCGCCGAAGGCTCTGCCGAGATTCGCACCCGAGTCCTCGCCGCCCGCGATCGCCAGCACGCCCGCTTCGCTCTTCCTCCCAACATCGTTCCGACTCGCACCACAAAAGGAACGGCCCGCGCCGCCGCCAAGCCTATCTTCTCCAACTCGCAGATGAACACCCAGCAGATTCGCACTTTCTGCGAACTCTCCACCGACGCCGAACGTCTGCTCGAGCGCGCCATGCAGCAGCAGGGTCTCTCCGCCCGCGCCCATGACCGCATCCTCAAAGTCGCACGCACCATAGCCGACCTGTCCGGCGAACCGGACATCGCCGTCAAGCACATCGCCGAGGCCATTCAGTACCGCACCCTCGACCGTAGTTACTGGTCGTGACGGGAATGATTTCGCAGTCAACCTAAGGGTTAGGCAGAAAGTGAGAGGTCCAAAAGAATCTTGCGTTACTCTGATCTAACTCGTGTTGAAGGAGTCCTTACCATGCGCCGCAAGCTCTTCTTGCTCCCTTACATCTTGCTCGCCGTCGCCATGACGCTCGGCGTCAACTCTTTTGCTCAGACAGCCGCGAAAGAATATGGCGCACGCGAGCCTGCGACATGCCCCAACCGCAAATTACCCATTACTGCGGCAACGGCACGCATGTACGTCATCTGCGATAAGGAAGAGTACGGTGCCAATTCACTGGACTTGGTCGGTGATATAAAAGTGGAAGTCGGTGCACCCCGCGCCTACGTTCATGGTCAGGATTCCCTGCTGAACGACGTCGATGTACGCCAGCCGATCTACGCAATCCGCGGTTCCTACACGCTCTACAGCTGCATCTCCTATCGCAATCTCGTCTCCAGCGTGCCCCCGTCGACAAACTGTATGCGCACATCCTGGGCCAATGCGCAGGGCCGCTGCTGGAAGAACTCCTTCGGAGAATGGCACTGCCTTTTCCCCGGCACCCAAGTGTCCACGGGTTTGCAATGGGCCGCACCTCCTCCGCCGAACAACTAGAGCAAATATTGACTCACGCTTACGCACGCCCTAGCGATTTGGGCACCGTCCACACCATCCGGACCGCAGATATTAGTCTTGACTTTCATATCGCAAAAAATGGATTTGCGAGCTTACATCCAGGTTTCCTTAAGTTAGATCGCCTATCGGTCCGCCCCCCCAGTTTGCCTTTCTATTAGGATCAATAACTTAATCTTGGCGATCGCCATCGTCCGCTAGAGGATTACGGAATCGATCTACCGTTTATAGAATTAGTTTTTTTCGAACTTCCCAAAATAAGTATTGACTCAGTGTTCCAGACGATTTACTTTGCTTGTGTACCAGTCTTTCCGCGCCGGCACGACAGCATAAGTGTTCGAAAGTGATACTTCTTCCGATCGCTTTTCCTTGCACTTCGCGCATTCAATTTTCAGTTCCACAGACTAGGGCGCTCCGCAAAGCGCTGAAGGTGTGCCCACGTAGAGATTTGTTCCAGGCAGTAGTTCCAAATGTAAGTAAACGAGAAAAATGGAGTCTTCGCCCAGTTTCCTGCATCTAATGAGTTGTGTAGAGGCATAGTTCGCTTCCACGTCAGTAGTTGAAAAACAACCGACTTAGATACAGGGCTTTACAAGTCAAGACGACCGGGAGTCGCTTGGACATCAAGTTGATGTGACTCCGCCTCTTGCCCCACAAATTGAAAGGAAAATCATGCGCTCAGATCTGATTTTTGGAGCTCTCACCCACGTCACCAACCGCTACGAGCTGTGCCAGCTTGCTTCCAAAGCAACGCGTAAGCTGCACAAGCCAAACACCCGCCTTCAGGACACGACCAACGAAGTGCTCGACCGGTTCAAGGATACGATTCCCAAGGATGAGACCGAGACCCCGGCCGCCCAAAATGTAACACTGCAGGAACGTCGCGCAGCCTAACCGTGCCCCGAGCCAGCCCCAGGCCTGCTGTCCTCCCGCGGCCTGTGCAAAACGATCTCAGCCTACACATCTTCTAGCTATATACTACCGTCATCCAGTAATTGCTCCGGCCTTCCGCACTATCCCCCTTCTTCAAGGCAGAATCCGGCCACCGCTCCCCGTGAGCGCAATTCCCCCAGGCATCTTCCCATCTCGCATATCCCCCCGAAAATCCAGGTAAACATGACAATTTCCGAACTCAAAGAGCACAACATTGCTGAACTGACCAAGCTTGCCCGCGGCCTCGACATTGCCGGAACCTCCGGCCTGCGCAAACAGGACCTCATCTTCAAGATTCTTCAGGCTCAGTCCGAAAAAGAAGGCCACATCTTCGCCGAGGGTGTTCTCGAAATCCTCCCCGACGGATACGGCTTCCTCCGCTCGCCCGACTACAACTACCTGCCCGGCCCCGACGACATCTACGTTTCCCCCTCGCAGATCCGCAAATTCGACCTCAAGACCGGCGACACCATCAGCGGCAACGTCCGCCCGCCGCACGAAGGCGAAAAATACTTCGCACTGGTCAAGATCGAGGCCATTAATTTCGAGTCGCCTGAAGAGACCCGCAACAAGATCCTCTTCGACAACCTCACTCCGCTTTATCCCCAGGAACGCATCAAGATGGAGACCGACCGCGAGCACATGTCCGGCCGCGTCATGGATCTGCTCACCCCGGTCGGCAAGGGGCAGCGCGGCCTCATCGTGGCCCCGCCCCGCACCGGCAAGACCATGCTTCTGCAGTCCATTGCCAACTCCGTAACCACCAACCACCCCGAGGTCGTCCTCATCGTGCTGCTGATCGACGAGCGCCCGGAAGAAGTTACCGACATGCAGCGCAGCGTCAAGGGCGAAGTGATCAGCTCCACCTTCGACGAGCCCGCCGCCCGCCACGTACAGGTCGCCGAGATGGTTATCGAAAAAGCCAAGCGCCTGGTCGAACACAAGCGCGACGTAGTTATATTGCTTGACTCGATCACCCGTCTCGCGCGCGCCTACAACACTATCGTGCCGCCATCGGGCAAGGTCCTCTCAGGCGGCGTCGATTCGAACGCGCTGCAACGCCCAAAGCGTTTCTTTGGCGCAGCCCGCAATATCGAAGAGGGCGGCAGCCTCACTATCATCGCCACAGCGCTGGTCGACACCGGCTCGCGCATGGACGAAGTCATCTTCGAGGAGTTCAAGGGAACCGGCAATATGGAAGTCATCCTCGACCGCAAGCTCGTGGATAAACGAGTCTTCCCGGCCATCGACATCCAGCGCTCTGGCACTCGTAAAGAAGAGCTTCTCATCCCCAAGGAAGACCTCCAGCGCACTTGGATTCTCCGCAGGGTAATCAATCCGCTCTCGGCAGTCGAAGCCATGGAACTGCTCACCGACAAGTTGGCTAAGACCCGCAACAACCAGGAGTTCCTCCACAACATGAGCTCCATCTAACCGCTGCCGCTTTTCATGCCAAGCGAAGCTCTTAAGCTTGCCACCCGAGCTGAGTCCTTGAGCTTGTCATGCTGAGCGAAGCCCTTAAATGGTCTCTCTAAGCGAAGAATCCCGGTATTTCGTTTTTGCAATCCAATATTGCTGCGTGCGGCTGAAGTTTCAGGACCGGGGTGGAGGACATCATCTTCCGCCTCGCGCATAACCGAAGGGACGCTGCCACCAGGCCGCGTCCCTTTCGTTTCGGTACCCAAAATGTGTCATTGTGCGCCGGATTGTGACCTGTAGGATGAGTACGCAACTGAATCGCGCCGCGAGAGAGAAGGACAGCTTGAAGGGTATATTGCGTTTAGCATTGGGAATCGTTGTCGGTCTGGTCGCTCCGTACGCGCTCTCCTCACAGCAAATAGTTCAAGGATCGCCCACGACAGCTTCGACGGTTTCGGGTGTCAGCGTTGACCTTCCGTCGGTCAATGGGTTCAACTTCATTCTCTCCTCCAACTCGCAGTACGACGATGCGGGAGGCTTTTCCAGCACGCTCTCGCCGCTCCTGAGCTATCGCCTCAACCGTTACCTCTCGATCGACACGGGCCTGCCTTTATACCTGACGGTTGATGTCCAGAATGTCAAAGGAACCAAGCTCGCGCCCGTGTATTTCACAACCACCGATCATGGCGTCATCGGCGATACGGGAGTATCCGGCCACCTGGACATCAATGAATCGTGGCTGAGCTACTCATTCACGGCGTCCGGGGGATTTCCAACCGGCAACGCGAAAGACAACCTCAGCGCGAACACGAAGACCTATTCCATCAATAACCACTTCGAACACTCCATCTCCATCTTCACCCCTGACATCGAGATAGGAGAAGGAAACTCCAGCAGCCTGGTCGGCCGCAGTGCTCGCAGAGGCTACGTTGCCGTGGGTTCGCTCGCCACGTTCCAGGCCGGAACATCGGTCGATCTGCCGAGCAATCTAAGCCTCGACTTCGAAGCGTACGAATCGATGCCCATCGGCAACCAGAAGGTCTACGGCACCGTGAAGACCAAAAAGGGCAAGACCCTAACCGTCCTTGACGGGACCGGCGTGGCCGAAGATAACGGATTCAACGTGTCCTGCTCGTTCCAACCCAGTCCGCACTTCGCCCTGTCGGCCTTCTACAACCGAAGCCTCCGCCAGTACGACAACACCACGGGATTCTCTCTCACCTACGTTGTGCGCACCCCAAAATCACTCCTGGCAAAATAAGCTCCGCTCCCCGATGGGCTGGCTCAGATTGGTGGCAGTGATTGTTTTGTTTGTCATTCCGCAGCGCAGCGGAGGAATCCGCTTTGGTATTCTCCGACAACCGATACATCCGTGCCTACCATTCTCTTTGTCTATGGCACGCTCCACCCTGATCGTGCCCCCGCGGAGATCGCCGCCGCTGCTCGCCGCCTCAACCCGATTGGCCCCGCAACCATCCGCGGCCATCTCTATAACCTCGGCGATTATCCCGGCGTGACTCTCGACGGGACCGCGCCCACTATCCCCGGCGAACTCTACACTGTACCTGACGCCGAAACCCTGGCTGCCTTCGACACCTACGAAGACTTCCGCCCCGCCGACCCAGAGAACAGCCTCTTCCTCCGCGTCGAAACCACCGCAACCAAGCCAGGCGGCTCACACAGCGCGTGCTGGGTCTATGTCTACAACGGCGAGCGCCCAGACACAAAAAAGGCAGAGGAATCATCCCCCGCCTAAACCCTGCCCCAATCTGCTCCTCGAACCTCGAATCTGCCTTTACATCGCCGCCTGCATCACCTGCGTTGGCCGCACCGTCAGCATGGTCACCTTGCGCTGCGCCGCCGTCACCATAATCCCAAGCTGCTCATGCAGCAGCTTGAAAAGTTCCTGCTGATTTGCGTAGTTGCCAATCTTGAAGTCGTAATTACCCCTCAGATTCGTCTCGTCAACCAATAGCCGATCAAGATCGGGCTCCAGCGTTCGCCGAAACTCCGAGATCGTTCCTGCCGAAGCCGCAATCCCATTAGCAGACGATTTTCCCGTGCAATCTCTTCCTTCATACGTGATCTGCTGCCCTGCTTCCAGGCCAAAGTCCTCCGCGTCTCCTGCCGCCAGCTTGGTCATCGCACCGGTGCCATGCCGATGCAGCGCCGAGCCTGGACCATTCGGAGCCGTCAACACATACACGTCCATCGCGCGGCTCTCCGACGTAATTGTCAGTCTGAATTTTTTCTCGAGCGCGTCCTTCAGCATCCGCTGCATCCCGTCGTCGTCGACGTCATCGGCTAGTGTCAGGTTCACGTCGTAGAGTGCGTTGCCCGAGCCATCCTCAGCGTAGTCGATCCGCCGCGAGTCCATATCGTAGATCTGCGAAATCAGGGTCTTCAGGTCGTATCCGCGGGCTAGCCATCGATCGCCACCGATTTCCATCGACGTCTCGCCAGCCTTCATTGTGCTTGGAGTGATATGAACATCGGCCGGTGAGTTGACTTGCTCCGCCTGCACCGACCGGCGAAACGATTGAGTAGAGGATTTGCCCTGCCCCATCGCCAAACCCGCAATTCCACACATCAGAATCCAGCCGAGACATGCGGAGATAGGGGCCCATTTCATAACTCCTCTATTTCCGCACGGGGGTATCCAGGTGACTATCCCACTTTCGAATCATTCGCAAAATCTTTGCAGCCAGAATTGCCCTGGTTTATCCCCCATTCGTTGTAGTTCGACGTAGTTCACCGTGCGCTGATGAAGACGATCTACTCCGCCACTCGGTACTGTGAAGAGTGACTATCTGTTTACAATTCCGATGTAATTACTGCTTTGCCACGTCGAGATCAATGGTTACCTTTACTTCGTCGCCCACCACAGCCACCGGGTATTTCGGTGCGATACCGAATGCGGTGCGGCTGATTGTTGTGGTTGCCGAGAAACCCGAATGCGGTTTGTGATCCATTCCCGTCACCGGACCATTGGGGGGCTCTGCTTGCAGGACCACCGGCTTGGTGACACCATGCAAGGTCAGGTCGCCTGAAATCGTGAGGCCCATACCACTCTTTTTCACACTGGTACTAACAAAGCTTGCTTTGGGAAACTGGGCGACATCAAAGAAGTTTGCGCTTTTTAAATCAGAGTCGCGTGGACCAACACCTGTGTACACAGTGGAGACGTCAATGATCACATTTACAGTGGATTTTGTAATGTCGGCATCATTCATGATAATTGTGCCTTCAATGTTGCCAAAGTGTCCACGAACTTTGGACAGGCTCAAGTGAACAATGGTGAAGTCAACCTCACTATGCGCCTTGTCCGGGATCCAGGTCGAGGTTTGCCCGAACGCGAGAGGAGCGATGATCATGAGAGTTGCAATGAATGATGACACGCGCTTAATCATTGGAAAGATCCTTTCAGATACAGTTTTTAGAATCAGTACATTGCTTAGACGGCCGAAGAATAAAGAGGGAGACCGTGATAAATATCGCCTCTTTTTGAGGTTATGACTTAGTGCGTGTCGTCACGAATCACCAGCATTGGCCCTACCGATTTACATGATGGTCACGCAATAGGTTGACGCGCATTGCGCCATGGAGACGGAACAGTTCGACTTCTCTGGTGTCTGCTACTGGAACAACTGAACCGCCGCTCCGCCGCTTAACATTCAGGCCGGTAGCTGCTTGTCACAGCGTGATCACAATCGTATCACTCGAACGTCCGAGAGGCTCGTATTTCGGACATATGAACCGGGAGATCACTCCCGGCAAACCGAATTGTGCGTAGTTATCTGGCCGCGTGAGGCGTGAGCAAATTGCCAGCTACGGCCCTTGACTTACCCAAAGATTGTCTTTGCACTCCTGATATCCAGCGGATAAACGCTTCAAATCGTCGTTTTCATACGGCTTGCATGGCCCCGGCCATTACGCCAAGGAACCTCATGGCCGTCTGGTCCGGTTACTTTGAACGTTACGAATGCGCCGTTCTGCAGTCGACTCACATAGAGCGATTGCTCCGAATCGCGACACTCGCGATCTCATGTAGGGTAGCCACGCACCTGCCTCGCACCTGGATCCATTGCCATACGTGAATCGGCCCCGGAATGCTTCAAATCGAGCGATCGATTCAAAGCCTTCCAGGGCCGATTATGCTTGCTCGTTGTTGCAGCCGAACCCGGCCGCGTTATCCGAGTGTGAGGGTTAGAAGACCAGCTTCGCCGAGAACTGCATCTGCCGTGCTCCATAAAGGATGCTGCCGCTGGTGCTCGAAGCCACGCCGAACGCCTGCAGCCCCGTGTTCGTTGAAGGAACGAAGCATCCCTGCGCGGTCGAACCCGCTGGTGCCGAGAACGCGCCGCAGGTGTAAGCCCCGCCTGACTTTCCCTGCGCGAGGTACGTCGTGTAGCCGGTATTTACGGCAGTCACGATCTGATGGTTCAGCAGGTTGTAAGCCTCCACACTGAACTGCATGTAGGTCTTCTCGTAGATTGGCACATTGCGCGATACGCGGAGATCGACGTCGTTGTATCCCGGACCGTAGATGCTGCCGCGTCCAACCTGGGGAGGCCGGCCGTTGGTCGCATTGCCGGAACCAGAACTGATGGCGCCCCCGTAGATTCCACCTTGAGCCGCATAACTGGTGGCGCTCGTGTTGCCCTGGTAGATCGTGCCGCCCACTCCCAAGAACAGCGGTTGTCCACCCGAGGCAATCTCGGTGCCGGAGAACTGGAAGTCATCCAGGATGTGCTTGACCCAGAAGTTGCTCTCCATGATCTTCGGCTGGTAGACAAAGCTCAGTGTCATGCGGCTGCGAATATCGGTATCCGACGGTCCATTGTCGGCCCTGATGTTGTTTGGATCGGAGGGAACGTCGCCGCCGTAGAAGGTTCCATTGGCGCCGCCTACCTGGCCGGTGTCAGTCGCCTTGGCCCAGGTGTAGTTCATCAGCACCTCAAGCCCGTTAGCGAAGGGACGTCGTACCGTCACTGCCATCGAGTTGTACCAGGTGTTCGCCACGCTGAAGCCAGTGTTAAAGCTGGACAGCGCAGTGTTGCGGCGGTCGCTCGGCAGATACACCGGCACCGTGATCTGCTGGGTGACGATGTTACTGGCATTCTGAACGTTGTACGTGGCCCTGCCGCTGGGTTTCTGCCCGATCAGGTTTGCGTCCACAAAAACCGGCAGCCGCATGCCACGCGTGCCCACGTAACCCACCTGCAACGACATCTTGCCGGGCAACGCCTGTTCCACGCTCATGTTGAATTCGTGCGCCAGTGGCGGAACGAAGTTCGGGTCCAGCCCATGGAAGCTATAGGAAGGATTCGCAGTTGGGGCCAGGATGGCTGGCGCCGTGCCTCCCGCAGGATAAAGCGCGCCGGATAGCGGTGGCCCCGAGTTCTGTACGGGCACATTCGGATATCGCAGTTTAGTGGAACTCGTCGGCGGCGTCGGGCACTTCGAACCTGCGGCACCCACGCTTGAGAGGCAGCCAGCATAGCTGTAGTTCAGCTGCACCACGCCATTCTCAACCCGCTGAGCATAGTACGTGCTGCCCTGATTCAGGGCAGAGAACAATCCATATCCTCCACGCACCACGGTCCCCGTATACGGTGACCAGCTGAAGGCCACGCGGGGCTGCACGCGGTTAGTGACGTTCTTGATCGAGCTGGTGTACTGCGACGAAATAGGATCAAACAAATGGTTCACAAGACCCGGATTCGGCGTGAGCTGAATGTCGTAGCGCACCCCGGCGGTCAACGTGAAGTTTGGTGCAATCTTCCACGTGTCCTCGGCGAAGCCGTCATACATCTTCATCCAAAAGTCGTCCTTGCCCTGCGTGCCGGGAGTCGTGTTCACCACATCCACCGTCTGGATAAAGCTGTTGTAGTGGTATCCCGCATAAGGATCGGTGTCGCCCGGTTGGCCGACGAAGGCATCTTGAATCCAGTCCTGGAAGTTGAGCAATGGCGTTGAGTCGCCATAGCCGTAGAGTCCGCCGCCCTGGAACAGATTGATCATGATCTCGTGGACGATGTTCGCATCCCCGCCAACCTTCAACGTGTGCCGTCCCTTGGTCGTCGAGAACACGTCGGAGATCTGAATTCTGTGCTCATCCGGCTCAACCGCACGAGGCAACGCATTGGGCATGCCGAAGTTAAGCAACAGCGAACTCTGGCTTCCAATGCCGACATTCGGACCTGGAGCATACGAGGTCGCCGTCTCCAGATCGCGGCCCCACTGTCCGTGAAACTCATTCACCGATGCCTTGCCAATCTGGGTGGTCAGCCCGCCGACCAGGAAGCGCTCATGGTAGTAGGTCGTCCCATTGGTCGAGGGTGAGCTGTTGCTGAACGTGGCTGCCGGGCTATACCCATAGCTCGATTTGAAGTTCGCAAAGTTGAAGTCGACAAACATGTCGTTCCGCTTGCTGATGTGATAGTCCACGCGCGGGAAGAAAAGATCTTCCTTGGCAAGACGCGAAGGCGCCGCCGTCGACTGGTTGATCAGGAACGTGATGCCGGCATTGCACTGCGTCGTGGAGATCGTCCCCGGACATTGCGTGGGCGTAATCGTGGTCGTGCTGTTGGTCGGTCCCGAAGCAGTCAGCGACAGCGTATTCGAATTCGTGTACAGCGCTTTGCCAACCTTGCGGAAACCGTCATACGTGAAGAAGTAGAACAGCCGGTCCTTGATGATTGGGCCACCCACCGAGCCGCCAAACTCCTGCTGCTGGTGCGTCGGCTGGGTCAACAGAAACGCCGCAATCACCGGGTTCGACTGGTTGTGCAACGCATTGAACTTGGTCAGCGGATCCAGCGCATTCAGCGTGGGGTAGCGCAGTTCGTAGAACAAGTCGCCATGAATCCCATTGGTGCCGCTCTTCGTGATCGCGTTCACCTGCCCGCCCGCCGCCTGGCCAAATTCAACCGAATAGTTCGACGTCTCCGCCTGGAACTCCTTGATTGAGTCCACCGAGTACACAAACGGCGCACCCGAGGCACGTCCGCGCGCCTCCGAGAACAGGATCTGGTTATTATTCGCGCCATCCACGTAGTTCTCGTTGTACAGACCGCTGATTCCGTGGAAGCTCACCAGCCCTGACCCGCCGTCCTGGGTCACGTTCGGGGTCAGCAGCACAAAGCTGCTCCAATTGCGTGTAGCAACCGGCAAATTCGAGATGAAATTCGTATCCAGCGTCTGCGAAACTTCAGTCTTCTGCGGATCAAGCAGTGGCGACTCGCTGGTCACCGTTACCTCGGTCGCGGTCGAACCCACCTGCAAAGCCGCATCCACCGTCAGCGTCTGACCAACCGTAAGCACCAGGTTCTTGCGATCCACCTTGCCAAACGCCCCGCCCCCAAGCACTACTTCGTAGTGTCCCGGCTGCAGGAACGCCGCAGTGTAAGCCCCCGCGCCAGTCGTCTGCGCGACACGCGAAACGCCGGTATCCGTAGCCGTAATCACCACCGTAGCGTTCGGTACCACTGCGCCTGAGCTGTCAGTCACGGTGCCGGAGATGGTGCTGCTCCCGGTGGACTGGGCGCACATTGGCATGGCCGGGCTCAGCAGCAGAACCGCGGCAGATGCGAGGGCAAGAAGCCGTTTGGAAGTGAGTGTCAGACGCATGATGATAGGTGACTCCTTGTGCAACGGTGATGGATCGAATCATATTGAATTGAAAGGACTTGCGCACTGGAAAAGAGTGCTGGCTAGAACGCTTGCGTAGCGCTGCAGGAAGTTCATGAGCGGGAACAAACGCTCTAAACTCTGAATTGAGGATTACTCTTAGCTTCTTGGAACAGCCATTGGAAGTCAAGTAAAAATTAGCCTGCGCAATCCGCATCCAGCCGCCGCCATCCATCCGTGAAAACCGCCCCAACCCCCCGAAAACACAATCTTGCTCTAGCCTAGCTAGATGGCCCGTAAGAAGCCGCTCCCCGAAGTAGACGTTCCCACCTGGCTCCGACATCTCCCCAAGGTCGAGCTCCACCTCCACCTTGAAGGCTCGACCGATCCCGAAACCCTGGTCGCCCTCAGCCGTCGCCACGACGCAAAACCGCTGACCCTCGCCGACGCCCGAGCCCTCTACACCTACAAGGACTTTCTTGGCTTCATGGACTCCTACAAAGCCATGTCCTCCCGCCTTCGCACCCCCGAGGACTACGAGCTCATCACCTACAACATGATCCGCGCCCTCGCCGCCCAGGGTATTGTCCATGCCGAGGTCTACATCTCCTTCGGCATCATTTATTACTGGAAGAAGGAAGAAGTCGAGCCCTTTGTCGAAGCCATCGAGCGTGCCCGCATCCGCGGCGAGAAGGAATTCGGCACATCTATATACTGGCTCATCGACGCCGTCCGCCACTTCGGCGCTGACGAGGCCGCCCGCGTCTTCCGCAAGGCCGCTGAACTCCGCGCCCAATATCCCTCCATCATCGGCATCGGCATTGGCGGCGATGAAGCCCGCGGCCCCGCATCCCTCTTCAAAGAGTCCTACGCCGAGGCCAAAGCCGCCGGTCTCCGCCTCACCGCCCACGCCGGCGAATCAGGCGGCCCCATCGAAGGCCCCGCCAGCATCTGGGCCGCCATCAACATCGGAGCCGAACGCATAGGCCACGGCCTGGCCGCAGAATTCGACCCCGAACTCATGCAGATCCTCGCCGAACGCCAGATCCCCATCGAGATCAACGTAACCTCCAACATCCGCACCGGCTGCTGCACCTCCTTCGACGAGCACCCCCTCCGCCGCTACTTCGACGCCGGCCTCATGGTCACGCTCAACTCCGACGACCCACCCATGTTCGGCAGCAACCTGCTGGAGGAATACATTCTGGCCAACACCCACTATGGCTTCACGCTGGACCAGCTCCGCGAGCTGTCCGCCAACGCGGTAGAGGCTAGCTTCCTCCCCCCCACGCGCAAGCTCGCCCTACTGGCCCAAATC
>JANYLK010000170.1 GCA_025357875.1 Granulicella sp. | reverse complement strand
CCTTGGATATAGCTCATGAAGAATGCCCTCACTCCAAGGCATCTTCTCATCTACACCTGTTTAAAAAAGAGTTCCGTAACAGACTCGGAAGGTGCGCTGCTCCCAAGTCGCGGCATGGCCGCGTTGCCAAGGGTAGAAGTTTTTGGAAAGGGACCCGGAGCCTGCGAGGGGGGCGGAATCCAACACCCGAAGGGCGCGGCACGCGAGTTCTGAACGCAGAGCCGAAGGGCGAAGCTCCTACACCGAAGCGGTGGCCGAGTGAACGGGCCAACAGGAGTATGTGCAGACGATCTGCAACTCACCTTCGCGCAATGTTCTCGATAGTTCCAGCAGCCGACGAAGATAGCACACAGAAGTGCGCTTACCGTAATAATCCGACTGGCCCGCCAAAACCATGGCTCGATGAGTGAATCGGCCTGATGTCGCTATTCGAGTCTGGTCACAAGGCCTGATAGATTCCAAGCATCGGAGCTAAAAAGCGGAAAACGCTTGACTGAACGAGATGTAAGAAATGATTTTACCCGCGTCTGCTATCGAGCTCGTTGCGCCATGCGGTGTGTGTGTATCGGAAAGTATTGTCTAGTCTTAAGCGTTTAGAAACAAGGGCGTAACCGAAACCTGCTCAAGGCTTTCGCTGAGCTACCCCCTACAGCGTTCCTTGTGAATTGTCAGGATGAGATGCCAGACGAAACCAATTGACTTAATCGAGAGCGAAGAACGAATAATGTCCAAGGTTCTAAGCGAATTCTGCGAGTGAATAATCCGGCAGCCTCTACAATCTCGATGATCTCCGGGCCAGAGAAGATGGATATGCGGGGGAAAACCATGTTGAGAAATCTCCGTATTTTAGCTTTGCTGGCTTTGTGCGGGCTTTGTGGCTGCCCAAAACGGACTGTGATGGGCAGTAACACGCCCCCTCCGCCCCCTCCAATCGGTCCTGTAATAATCACTCCCGTCGGTCCGGTCGGAAAGTCGAATCACAGATTCCTTCGACCGTTTCAGGGATGCATTAGCGGTGCCGGGTTCGGTTACCGGCGTGGTCTTCGCGGCTGAGCAAGTTTGGCTAGTTTGAGAGCAAAACGACGGCGATGAGAGCGCAGACGACTCCGACCCACTGGAGACGGGTGACGGACTCATGCAGGACAATGGGTACCATCGCGATTACGACGATCGGATAGAGCGCCGTGACGGGGGCGACGATGGATGCCTTGCCGCCGTTCTTAAGCGCGGCAAACAGCGCCCATGCGCCGAGCGCGTTGAGCAGGCCGCCGAGCAGGGCGTAAATGAAGTTGGTCGTCGAGTAGTGGAGGAGTGCGGGGCCGGTGTAGAAGAACGGCTCCAGGATGAGGAAGCCGACGACGAGCCAGATGAGCGAGGACTCGGCCGAGACGTAGTTGGTAGACAGCTTCTGGAGAAGGCCGACGACTCCCCATGCGAGCACAGTGAGCAGCGAGTAGAGCAACCAAGGCGGAATGTGCATGGCGGAATCTCCTAGAGTGAAAAGATAACGATGGCAATTCCGGCGAACAGCACGCCGACGGCTTGGATGGAACGGAAGGGCTCGCGCAGGATGGTGATGGCGAGGACGACGGTGATCATCGGATAGAGCGCCGTGGCCGCGGTGATGAGCGCGGTGTTGCTGCCGGTATGGTAGGCGGCAAAGAGCGTCAAACCGCCCAGGCCCGAGAGTACGCCGTTGAGGACACCGTAGGCGATGCCGCGGGGGCTCTTTTCCATGCGTCCGCGACGGGCGACCAGCAATGCCAAACCTACGGGCAAAGTGCCGATGGTGAAGAGGAACTGCATGGCGTCCGGAGGGATTTCGCGCGAGCCAAGCTTGGACAACATCGCCCATCCGCCCCAGCATACGACGCAGACGATGGAGTACCAGAACCAGCGCGCTTTCCACATCGGGATGGTGCTTGTCTCCATTGAATCCTCCGGGATGACTACTTTGCTTGAGTGGCGGAAGGCTGGCCGAAGCTGGCCTCGTCGGTTGCGACCTGCGGTGCGAAACGGAAGCTGCCGGGTTCGATTCCGCGCAGGACTGCGAGCTGGTAGGCGGCGGCCTGCAGCGGGACTATCTCGAAAACGGGCGCGAGGGTTGACGAGGCTGACGGCACGGAACTCCATTCGAGCTGGTGCGAGGAGGCGGGCTGACCGATGACCCGGACCTGACCGCCGAAGCGCACGATGTCATGCGCAAGAGCAAGGTTTAACTCGCGAGTGTGGTCCCGCGGTGCGAAGATGGCGGCGCGGAAGTTTTGATCGACGACCTCGACGGGGCCGTGCCGGAAGGAGGAGATCGGCATAGTGACGGCTGGGCTCTTTGAAACCTCGTGGAAGAGCAGAGCGCCTTCGTAGGCGGATGCGAGCGATGCCCCTCGGGCTATTAAATACAAGGAGGCGGGCGGCGTGAGGAAGGCATCCCATTGGGTTATCGACGACATATTTGCTTCGACCAACGAGGCTAACGTGGGGAGGAGTCCGTGCACTTCTTCTACGGCTGAGTTAAAAGAATCTGTCAGGTGACTGCCGAGCAGGTGCAGGGTGAGGAGCGTGCCTGTGTAGGTCTGGATGGCGACGATCTGGTCATGCAGGCTGGCAATGCTAAGGCTGATGTTGGCGGTCCGGGCAAGCAGGCTTTTGGGCTCATTGCTGACGCCGATGACTGGTACGCTGCCTTTCATCTTCTCAAGCAATTTTGCAATCTCAACGGACTCCCCAGAACGAGACACCATGATGACGACAGCATCTTTCCATGCATGGTCGAGGTAATGCAGAAGTTCAGCCGCCTCAATTGCAACTACGTTGAGGCCGAGCGAAGAGAGATGGTATTGCAGAGGTATCGACGCAAAGAGCGATGCACCCATACCGGTGATGACGATCTTGCTGGCAGACCGCAGAAGGGCAGCCGCCTCTCTCATGGCTGCCGCGCCATCGCCGCTCA
>JANYLK010000165.1 GCA_025357875.1 Granulicella sp. | reverse complement strand
GCCCATCTCAATAGCCAAAACTTCGCCGGCAATCCGATCTCTTGTCTGCCAGCAAAGTCGGACTCGAAAATAAGAATCGCGGAATTTGGGCCAAATTCGTGTGTCAAGCCCCTAAACCGCCTATCTCTTTCATTCTAAACGAAACAAACTTGGCGTAACAGTTTGGGTCAGAAGCGTAAAATAGAAGTAGA
Source organism: Granulicella sp. (assembly GCA_025357875.1). Classification (GTDB taxonomy): domain Bacteria; phylum Acidobacteriota; class Terriglobia; order Terriglobales; family Acidobacteriaceae; genus Edaphobacter. The sequence goes on along the minus strand of JANYLK010000165.1, from coordinate 45,020 downwards.
AAGTAGAAAAAGTTCATAAGCGGCGAGATGCAGACAGTTAATCAAAGGGTATACACCAATTCTAACCTGCCTGAATACAATATTATACGCATACAGGGGGAGGGGGGGGGTACCCCCTCTCCTGCCGAAGGAAGGAAGAAGTTGAGCTCGACTGACACGACCTTGCAGGCAGCCCAGATTCTCACCACACCAGAGTTCCACGCTGCCGTCCACGCGCTTGAGCCGCGCGTTGCGGTCTTCGACTGCGACGGGACCTTGTGGTCTGGAGACGCAGGCTCAACCTTCATGCGCTGGACCATCGACCAGGGTCTTCTCTCTGCCGATGCCATCGGATGGCTTGACGAACAGTACCGCGGCTACCTCAGCGGATACGTCTCCGAATTGGCAATCTGCGGCGAGATGGTCCAGGTCTACCGCGGCCTCCGCGAGTCCGACATGCGCGCCGCCGCCGCCGAGTTCTTCGCCACCCAGATCGAGCGCAACATCTTCCCCGAGATGCGCGATCTCATCCGTCAACTGCAAGCCGCCAACACCGAAATCTGGGCTGTCAGTTCCACCTGCGACTGGGTCATCGAAGAAGGAGTTAGACGCTTCTCGATCCCGCCGAATCGAGTTCTCGCAGCCCGCGTATCGATCGCTAACGGTCTGATCACCGACACAATCCTCGATGTCCCCACAGACGAGGGTAAAGTCGCCGCACTTGCCCGAGTCGGCATTACCGCACCACACGCTGTGTTCGGCAACTCCATCCACGACGCCGCCATGCTTACCCTTGCGCGTAGCCAAAAAGGAACCAGCGGCGCTTTCCCCGTCAACCCAAACGCCGCGCTACTCCAGCGCAGCGCCCGCGAGAACTGGCCCGTCTACTACCCCGCCTCGGCCGTACCTGCCCTTTAACGCGCAACGAAGAACGAACAACGCTGAACAACCCAATGCTCCTTGAAGGCCTTTACATTCCGCTAACTACGCCGTTCCATCCGGACGGCCGCCTCAACTTACACAAGCTCGCCTCAAACATCGATCGCTACTCCAAAACCCCCGCCGCCGGCCTGATCGTTCTCAGCCCCTGCGGCGAGCCAACTCTGCTGTCCGACGACGAGACCCGCGAAACCCTCCGCACAGCCGCACAATCTGCCCCGCCCGAAAAGGTCCTAGTGGCCGGTATCTCTCGCGACAGCGTCCGCGCGACCCTGGCCCTCGCCGACTTCGCATCCAAACAGAATTATGACGCCGCGCTCATCGGCATACCGTCAGTACTGACCGAGGAAGCCAACTCACGCCAACTTCTAACCTACTTCCAAATCATCGCCGATCGCTCCCCGATCCCAATCATCCTTCTCTGTGCCAACGGACGTACCATCCCCATTGAAGCAATCGTTGAAGTCGCAGCCCACCCGCAAATCATCGGCCTGCTCAACTCCGACCCAAAGCAATCAGAGTCGTCCATCGCGGACATCCTTGCACGCACCGCCACAGTCCACCGAGGAGTCACAGTCACCCCAACCTTCGCCGCGGTAACCTCACGAATGGCAATTGCTGCCACTGCCGCAAGCAATGGGCCAGTCGCACTCATCTCCGTTGGCAGTCTGACTGGCGCTGCAACCGCTGTCGCCGAGCCGCTCACAATGTTCCCACCCCTTCGAACCCGCACCAAAACCGTCGGCTTTCAGATCATCGCTGCCCACACGCCGCAGATACTCGTCGGCCTGCGCGCCGGGGTTTCTGCTATTGCGCCCGCCTTCGCCGCCTGCGCTCCGCAAGCCTGCTTTGAAGTCTTCGCCGCTTGGAAGGATGACGACCAATCTCTGGCCGAAGAAAAGCAATCCCGCCTTCTCCAAGCCGCCGCGCTCGCCGAAGTCGCCCCTGCCTCACTCAAGTTCGCATGCGACCTCAACGGCTATTTCGGCGGCCTGCCCCGCCTCCCGCATCTTCCACTCAAGGGCGCTCAACGCGCCGCACTCGAGCTTCCAATGAAGCCCGTCCGCAACTAACCGCTCTTGACAAGCCGGAAAACATAGGGCGCTCCATGATTACCGAAGCGCAGTGGAGGTTATCGTGGAACATTCTCTTAATTCCGCCAGCCCAGCAATGCCGCATCTCACTTTTGAGTTATGGGCTTGCCTCTACGCAAGCGCAGACACCCGCGTCGCATGCAACTCCTGCAACGCAAACACGCTCAATGTTCCCTGTTGCAGAGCCGCGATTCCCTCAGCCGCCGCCCGCGCCGCCGCAATCGTTGTAATCGTCGGAATCCGCGCCAGCACCGCCGCCCGCCGAATCGCCTTCTCATCGAAAAACGTGTCCTGCCCACGCGGCGTGTTGACGATCAACTGAATCCGATCACCCTTGATCAGGTCGACCACATTTGGCCGTCCTTCCTTCACCTTATAAACGCGCTCAGGCTGTAATCCGGCAGCTTCTAGCACCTCAGCAGTTCCATGCGTAGCAACCAGGTGAAAGCCCATCTCCACGAACGTCCGCGCTAACGACACCAACGAGTCTTTATCGTGATCGTTTACGCTCATAAAGATCGTTCCAGTCACCGGAAGCATCTGTCCCGCAGCAATCTGCGCCTTCGCAAACGCCTCGCCGAAGTTGTCGGCGACGCCCATGACTTCACCGGTCGATTTCATCTCCGGTCCAAGCACGGTATCGACACCCGGAAACTTGCCCCACGGAAACACGGGCGACTTCACGTAGAAGTGCGAGCCCGTCTCAAGATCGGCGCCGCTCTCCACTGCATCCGGCAGTAACTCTTTCAGCTTCCGCCCAACCATTAGCCGCGACGCAATCTTCGCGAGAGGAACCCCCGTCGCCTTCGACACGTAAGGAACTGTTCGCGACGCCCGAGGATTCACTTCGATCACGAACACTTTGCCGCGCTGGATCGCAAACTGAATATTTACGAGTCCGATCACGTTCAGCGCCATCGCCAACTTCCGAGTATGAGTGCGAATCGTCCGCAGCACATCGTCGGTCAGATCGACCGCTGGCAGCACGCACGACGAGTCGCCCGAATGAATTCCCGCCTCTTCAATGTGCTGCATGATGCCAGCGATCACCACATCGTCACCATCGCACAACGCATCCACGTCGCACTCGGTTGCGTCTTCCAGGAAGTGGTCGATCAGCACCGGCCGTTCCTGCGAGTACTCGATCGCCGTGCTCATGTAGCGCACGATCGCCTCGTCGTCATACGCAATCACCATTGCGCGTCCGCCCAGCACATAGCTCGGCCGAACTAACACTGGATAACCGACACGATTCGCGCCAGCCACAGCCTCCGCAACTGAAGTCGCCATCGCGCCCTCAGGCTGAGGAATTCCAAGCTCTGTAATAAGTTTGCCAAATCGCTTGCGATCTTCAGCGAGATCGATCGACTCCGGCGACGTCCCGATAATCGGCACACCCGCGTGCTTGAGCGGCAGCGACAAGTTCAGGGGCGTCTGCCCACCAAACTGCACAATCATCCCGACCTCCGCGCCACCTGACGCCTCGTGCTCATACACCGCAAGCACGTCCTCGAGCGTCAGCGGCTCGAAGTAAAGCCGATCGCTTGTGTCGTAGTCGGTCGATACCGTCTCAGGGTTACAGTTCACCATGATCGTCTCGAAGCCGTCCTCGCGCAATGCAAACGCCGCGTGGCAGCAGCAGTAATCGAACTCAATTCCTTGCCCAATACGGTTTGGCCCGCTACCGAGAATAATGATCTTCTTGCGCGGTGTTGGCGACGCTTCATCTTCCTCGTCGTAGCAGCTATACAGATAGGGCGTGTAGCTATCAAACTCACCCGCACAGGTGTCCACCATCTTGAAAACTGGCTTCACGCCAAGCTTCTTGCGTAGCTCGCCCACTTCTGCAGTGCCGCTCGCACCGTCGAGTCCCCACTCCGAAGCCAGTCGCTCGTCCGATACGCCCATCCGCTTGGCTACGCGCAGATCGTCGGCCGTCGCCGCGTCTTTCCCCACAGCTGCAATCGACTTGATCCCGTCCGTGATCTGCTTCATCTGGTTCAGAAACCACGGGTCCATCGAAGTCATCCGCGCAACCTCGCGCACGCTCATCCCGCGCTCGAACGCATAACGCACATAAGCCAGCCGTTCTGGATGTGGCGTCACCAACCGCTGCGTCAGCCGTCGCGGTTCGATGTCCGCCGCGGACGCCTTCTTGCCGGTCTCGAGTGACCGCGTCGCCTTCATCAAAGCTTCCTTGAACGTCCTGCCGATGGCCATCACTTCGCCCACCGACTTCATCTGCGGACCAAGACCCTCATCCGCACCAGGAAACTTTTCAAACTGCCACTTCGGAATCTTCACCACGACGTAATCAATCGTCGGCTCAAAACACGCAGGCGTAGCCTTGGTGATGTCGTTCTGAATCTCGTCCAGCGTGTATCCCACCGCAAGCCGCGCCGCGATCTTTGCGATTGGAAACCCCGTCGCTTTACTCGCAAGAGCAGACGACCGCGATACGCGTGGGTTCATCTCAATCACAGTCATCCGGCCGTTATGTGGATTTACCGCAAACTGCACATTGCTTCCGCCGGTCTCCACGCCAATCTCGCGTATGCAGGCAATCGCCGCATCGCGCATCACTTGGTACTCGCGGTCGGTAAGTGTTTGCGCCGGTGCGACCGTAATGGAGTCGCCCGTATGCACGCCCATCGGATCGAAGTTCTCAATTGAACAGATGATGATGACGTTGTCCTTCAGGTCGCGCACAACCTCCAGTTCGTACTCCTTCCAGCCGAGCACGCTCTCTTCGATGAGACACTCATGCACGGGCGACAAGTCCAATCCGCGTGACAGAATGTCTGCCATCTCCTCGCGGTTATATGCAATCCCACCGCCCGATCCGCCCAGCGTAAAGCTCGGCCGGATGACAACTGGGAACCCGATCTTTGCCGCGAAGGCTAACCCGTCAGTTACGTTGCGGGCCAGTTGCGACTTCGGCATATCCAGCCCGATCTTGGCCATCGCGTCTTTGAACAGAAGCCGATCCTCGGCCTTCTTGATCGCCTCCAGCTTCGCGCCAATCAACTCGACGCCATACTTCTCCAACACGCCCGAGTCGGCCAGATCGACTGCAAGATTCAACGCCGTCTGTCCACCTACCGTTGGCAAAACCGCAAATATCCCCGCCCCCCCGGCCATCATCTCCACCTCAACGCGGATGATCTCCTCGACATACGCCGGCGTCAGCGGCTCAATATAAGTTCGGTCGGCGACCTCCGGATCGGTCATGATCGACGCTGGATTGGAGTTCACCAGCACCACTTCGTACCCCTCGGCCTTCAGCGCCTTGCACGCCTGCGTGCCCGAGTAGTCGAACTCGGCCGACTGCCCGATCACGATAGGCCCCGAGCCAATCACCAATATTTTTGCAATGTCATTCCTGCGTGGCATTCATCTTCTCCGCTTCCTTCAACATGGCCGCACAGGGCACACTCTGGATCGTCTTATACACTGGCGCATTATAAAATTGCCCAACATATCCGTCCGCACTATCCGGCTTATCGATGTGGTCCTTCTCGCGACTGTAGAGCACATGGTGCGCTGGAATCTCGCCATTGTTACTCGGCATGATATCCGCCTCGCCAACCCAGTCAGCCAAATCCAGGGCCTGCTGAGGATCCGTCCCAGGCGGCGGGATAGACTTCACCGTGACCGTGCCGTGCAGCCCTATCAGCCTTCCCGAAACGTCGAACCTGTAGTCAAACGCGAGCTCCGAATCTTTGTAAAAGCGCCGTAACCGAAACTCTTCCAGAGCACTGCCCGCGAATCTCATCTCAGCAAATACTGTTCCACCACGCACCTTGATAAGCGGCTTGAAGCGATGCAGACTCCATTCGCCATTCGCACTTTGCGTGCAATACACCGCCTGCGAATTTGAGTCCTTGGCAAGCACCATCGACGACGACGCCAACACCATCGCGCCCGCAAATGCCGCCCAGCACCTCACTTCTTCCAGTCCTCCATCATCTTGCGGAAGTCCTTGAATAGGTAATGCGAATCATGCGGCCCGGGGCTTGCTTCGGGATGGTATTGCACGCTGAACATCGGGTCGGTCTTGTGCCGCAAACCTGCCAGCGTCTGGTCGTTCAAATTTGTATGCGTCCGCTGTACATCCGCCGGCAGCGACTCGGGATCGACATTGAAGTTGTGGTTCTGCGCGGTAATTTCTACCTTGCCAGTCTGATGGTTCATGATCGGGTGATTCCCGCCATGGTGTCCAAACTTCAGTTTGTATGTCTTGCCACCCAGCGCCAGCCCGAAGATCTGATGGCCCAGGCAAATCCCGAAAATGGGTGCCTTACCTTGCAGTTTGCGCACCGTCTCCACCGCATAGCTCAACGGCTCCGGATCCCCCGGCCCATTCGAGAAGAAAACGCCATCCGGGTTCATTGCCATTGTCTCTTCGGCCGTAGTTTTTGCCGGAACCACGGTCACACGGCAACCTTCGCGGGTCAGCATCCGCAGAATGTTCTGCTTGATGCCAAAGTCATACGCCACAACATGTAGAGGTTTGCCATCCGTCGTCTCATCCGCACTGGGAAGCAGCACATCGCCGGTCTGATTCTTCGGCTCGCTCGCATCCCACGTATACGATTCCCTGGTGCTCACCACACTAGCGAGGTCCGTGCCTTCCATCTTGCGAATCGATCGCGCCTTCGATACCAATGCGTCGGCGTCGAGATTTTTACCCGAAGCAATAACTCCGCGCATCACGCCATTCGTCCGCAGATGGCGCACCACAGCGCGAGTGTCCACCTCGGCAATGACAGGAATGCCGCTCCGCTCGAGATAATCATCCGCAACTTCGGTCGAGCGCCAATTCGAGCTCATCGCCGAAAATTCGCGCGTCACCAAGCCTTCAATATAGGGCCGCGACGATTCCGCGTCGCTCGGAGTCGTCCCATAATTTCCAATGTGCGGATTGGTCAGCACTACGATCTGCCCCGCGTACGAGGGATCGGTGAAGATTTCCTGATAGCCGGTCAGCGATGTATTAAAGACAACCTCGCCCGCAGCTTCGACCGTCGCGCCGAAGCCTCGGCCGCGAAAGATGCGACCGTCTTCGAGCGCCAACATCGCCTGAATTGCCTGCATTGCCTACTCCTGCGGAATCCAAAAAGGAGTGGATTCAATCGATTAGTTGTGTTTATGTTAAGCTGTTGAAAGTAAACGACTAGTGTTTTACTGAACTCGTTTCGCTGAAAATTTGCAAAACATCCGGGCACACCTACGAGTATGACCGTCGAACCCGTTTCCTCATCAACTATAACAGTCTTCACCCACCATTCTGCCGGTTGCTCTAGACGTGACGAACCCCAGTGGAAACGATGCAATTGTCGCAAGTCGTTGTTCATTCGCGAGAACGGAAAGACGGCCTATGTCAGTGCCTAAAACATGCTCCTGGGAGCAAGCTGAACGCTTCGCTCAGTGTGAGCGTGACAAGCGAGACCCCGCAAGAGGGCAATTGCAGAAGATTGCAGAACAAGAGATGGCGAAAGCTGGGGCCAGTGCGGCGAAGGTTGTGCGGCTCAAGGATGCTTTTTAATAGTGGCTCGATGGGATCAAGGAACCTGGTGACACGAGAGTCAATGCCTACCGCTCGACCACTCGTCGCATACTTCGCTGGGCTGAGCTTGACGGGTCTGAGAGTCGGCAACGTGCTTATTCTGCCCTAGCCGCCCTTAAATGGGAATCGAATGACCGCTATCATCCGCAAGAAACGCAATCGTACGCCTAAGCCAAGTGTAATCGAACGCGTTTTGCGCGACCACATCTTCCACACCACTTAAGCCTTCCTCCACCACCCCGAATATCGCACCCGCTACGCAGCCAACCTCAAACGCGAGCTTCCTCGCATCCCTTTCCCGACTGACTTCCACGCCTTCGCCGCCGCGGTATCCCTTATTCCGTCCCGGTATCGGGCAAGAAGCGCTTTCACTTCGCGCCTAAGATTGCGCCACAGACGGGCGTCCATGATGTAAACCGATCGCGCGAGAGGTACGAATATTGGCCTAGCTCTCCGCAGTAATTCGCGCTCAGTTCCGGCGGTAATATTCTTATTTGGGCGATGCAAGTTTGCCGGGGGTGCTCCTCATCTTCATACCGCTCATGTCGCCCGACATACCTTTCATCTTAAATGCATCAACCTTCACTTCAACGGCGATGAGTTGGTCGCCCTTTTTGGTAGCGTGGATCATAACGTGATACCCAACCTTGATGTCCTTCACCGTAGCTTTCATATCCGTCTTCGAAAATCTGGTCGTAGCTGTGACGACTGCCGCTTGGGTTTTACCATCGGTCCCTTTCACGCTTAGGCTGTGATCTGTTGTGGAAGACACTGTTCCCATGATGTGAATCATTCCATTGTGAGCATTCGCGGCAGTCGTCAACAAGCCGCATGTGAGAGCGAGAATAAATGGCCGTTTCATTGTTGATGTCCTTTCATGTGCTTCTTTGTTGTTGTTGTGCCGGATGATTGTCCGTAATTTAAGAATTGCTCTTCGTCCTTCTCCTCCTGGACTTCCTCCGGAGTTTTTGGATTCAGAGACTTCATCTGCGCTTCTTCCTGAGATGTCAATCGGGGAAGATGGCGGATGAAATAGACGAACTTCCAACTGTCTTCGCTTGAGCCTGATCCTGCGAAGGCAGGCATGCCAGACATGCGTATACCGTTCTCCACGATGTAGAAGATCTCTCCGTCGGTAAGATTCTGTGTGCGTGGGAGTTTTAGATCGGGCGGCTTCGGATACAACCCGTTGCCGAACATCGTTTGTCCGCTTTCGTTGTTCGCATGACAGACGCCGCAATGGTCTGCGAAATGAGCCATCTACTCGTGAAAAACATCGGAGAAGGCATGCACAGGGTTCTTGAGTGACTGTACCCCCGACGGCATCGCAGTTGCCCGCGCGTACGTGGCAAGCATGGTTTCTGTCCGCGACGGCTCTGCGCGGGCGCTGAAGCCACGCATCGCGGTACCCATGTAGACGTAGGCTCCGATTCCCGTAAAGATTACGAGGGCGAGAACCATACCAGCGATCTTGTACAGCCTTGTCATTCGACACCACCGCTTCCACCGGGAAAATTGACCGAGGTGCTCGAAGAGCCCATCGATTGGGGTTCATTGAGACCTCCGGAAAGCGTGAAGTCCTGCAAGGCGATCGCACTCTTCCAAGTCTCACGGAGAGCCACCAGGTAGCTGACCTGAAGCTGAAACAACGTCCTCTGAGATACCAGCACTTGTGGATAGGCCTGTGCCATGTTCTGGTACTTCGCCAGATAAAGCTTGTACGCTCGCTGTGCGCGAGGGATAAGCTGCGTCTTGTATCGATCTGCTTCGAAGCGAGCCGTTTCGTACGACTGAGCGAGCGGCGCGGCTTCGTGTTGGAGGGCAAGCTGGGTGCGTTGAACACCCTGACGGGCGCGTTCGACCTCAACACTTGCCGCTTCCTTGTTTCCTTGATTGCGGTTCCAGATCGGGATGTTGATTCCAGCGCTGGCGAAGCTCTGAGCACCCGCCGACACGTTCGGGTACTCGCGAACAAACTCTCCGTTGTACTGCTCGCCAACTTTGACTTGGATATCTGGGATCGCTGCGTATCGCGCGTCTTTCAGTCGAGCCTCAGCGACTGTTACTTCCTGCTGTGCGCGTCGCACTTCTGGGCTATTGGCGATGATGTTCGCTACCTGCTGATCCACGTTGACCATCGGCGGATTTTCAAAATCTCCAGTTAGCGGAGAGACGACCGCACTTAGCTGGCCTGCCGTCGCCGCTAGTTCGCTGTAGCTTCGCAAGAACTCACGCTGCGCTCGGACAAGATCGATCTTAGCTTGCTCTGCTTCGACTTCCGCTTGCAGAATGTCCGGTGCGTCGGCCTGGCCCACGTTGGCAAGCTGGTGCACTGTCTCGACCGCATCCAAAGTCACGCCCAGCAAGCGCCGCCTCACGTTTACCAGGGCCTGCGCGGCGAGCGCAGAGTAGAAGGACTGGGTCACGTCGCTATGAACACGAATCGTTTGTTCCTCGACGCCGATTTCATCCGAGTGCTTCTGCTGGTCATAGATACTGCGGCGAAGACCTAACTTGCCTCCGAGAACAATCGTCTGCTGAATGAATGCGCCGTGCTCCCCTCCACCGTAGCTTCCGCCTCGTATCTGTTCGCCTTGATAGCCGACTGTGGGATTTGGATAGAGTCCGGCTTGCCGCGCCTGAGAAGAAGTGCGTCGGACCAGGGCGTTTGCCTGCGCAATCGTGGGGTTCGACTTATCCGCCATCGCGAGGAAGTTTGCCAACGTCTTCGCCTGGCGGCCTGCAACATCCTTCAATAAATCGGGTGCGGGGAGATTGCTGCCCGTCATGTGCGAAGGGTCTTCGGGCTCTTGCAGCGTCATGGTGGCATGCGTGACGGAAGCATCTTTCGGAGCCAGCGCCTTTAGCGAGTTCATTTGCATGCCCGGCATGTGTTCCATATCCATACCGCCCATGGGCTTCTTTTCGTCCGGTTGGTGGTTGCCCATGTCCATGCCTTGCATGTCGTCCTTCTGAGGTGGGACGGGCTTGGGCTTCTTCGCTGGAGCGGGCTGTTGGCGCCTCCGAGTAGCAGGCTTTTTGGTCTCAGGCATCTGCATACCCGGCATGGATTGGTCTTGAGCGCATGCGCCAGTTGCAAGTAGCAGCACCGCGATTATGGCTAGGGTCTTCATCTAAATTCTCCTGAAAGGACTGCGATCAACCGCGGTTGAGAATGGAGGCGTAAGGATCGTTGGGACGGTTCGCTTGCTTCATGCGGGCGATGACCTCGTCGTATTTGTCCGGAGGGAGGACACGCACGAAAGTCATCATGCCTTGCATGAACTGACTCCATCCTGAACTCAATCCGAAGTTCTCCGGTCGTTCGACCATCTTGTCCATCGCCATCATTGGCCCTTCCATATAGGCATCCTGAGGAAAGTTTGGAACGTCGCCTGCATTCGGAGCCACGTCGCTCTTCATGTCGCCCATCTGCATGCCGCCCATATTCATCCCGGACATATTCTGACCGGAACCTTGCTGCGTTGCTTTCATCGCATCTTTCGCTTTCGGATCTGAAAGCGGGCCGTTTGTTGTGGCCATGTCGGCTGTGGAACCAAACCCTTGTCCTCGACCAAGACTCGTTCCGTAGTCGTCCCCGAGCGGTGCACCGGGCGTGCCCTGGAGTATTCCCATCCCGGTATTCATGTCAACACCCGCTGGCATCCCAGTCGTTCCTACGCGCGTCATCTTGCCGACGTTCGAGGACATCTGGTTCATCATGTGGTGGGGCAGATGGCAGTGCAGCATCCAGTCGCCCGGATTGTTCGCGACGAATTCAACGGTGCGGCTTTGCGCGACGCCCACGAGCACGGTATTTCCCGGCCACCACCCGGCCTCTGGAATTCTGCCGCCTTCCGTACCTGTCGTATAAAAGGTGTGTCCATGGATATGCATGGGATGGTGATCCATGCCGAGGTTCACGAATCGCACACGCACCCGATCCCCTAGGCGAACGATGAGCGGCGTCGTCGCGGGTCCGGACTTGCCATTCAGCAGTAGCCAGTTGAACTCCATATTCATCGTGTTTGGGACAGTGTTGCTGGGCAGTACGGCGTACTCCTGGAGGTTGATAGCAAAATCCTTATCACAATGCGGACGATACGGTTCCTTCGGGTGCATGACGAAGGTGCCGAGCATCCCCGCCATCTCCTGCATCGCCATATGCGAGTGATAGAAGTACGTTCCTTCCTGATGGATATTGAACTCGTAGATGAAGCGCTCCCCCGGCTTTACCGGCGGCTGACTGATAGCAGGCTGTCCGTCGTACTGGATCTCGTCTTCGAAGCCGTGCCAATGAATGGAAGTGGGTTCTGGCAGTTGATTGTCGAAGATGACACGGACTCGGTCGCCTTGAGTCACCTGAATCGTCGGTCCCGGCGCTGAACCGTTGAAGCCCCAGACATGAATCTTTTTGCCTGGAGCGATCTGCTGTTCAACCACCTGCGCGATTAGGTGAAACACCTTCACGTAGCCATCCATAGTGAAGGGCAAATCACCCACGTCTGGAGTTACGACGGGCGCATTGGAGACTGGCCCTGAAATCTTGTTTCTACGCTTCTTGAGTTGCTCCGCTTGCCCTTGCGGAGTCGCCGCGAGCAACTTATCAGTTGTAAACAACCCTGCGGTGAGGCCGAGGGCACTTTGGAGAAAGGAACGGCGATTGGCCATGATGCAGTACTCCCTGAAAACAGTGAAGGGATATATTCCGGCATCGCCAGCGCGGGGAGCTACAGAGGTTCAATGGTATGAACGCACGGAGGCACGCGAGCTAGCAACATGAAGTCAGCTCGGCGAAGCCGCGATCTATACGCGCAGGATTGTCTTGACGGAAGGCGGGGAAGTGTTTTGTAGGGGCGGGATCTGTACCACAATTCGGTGTACTTCAGACCCCATCTTCGTAGCCTGATACACGACCGATAGAGCAGCGTTGGACGACCTACCATTTTTGAGTATGTCGCTGCTCTGTACAACAGCAGGAGCCGGGTCACAGTCGTGATCGTCACAGGCCGCAGATTCGCTTACCCAGACAGCAGAGGTATTCGGCTCGATCGCCTTGCCATCTAAGGGATGGCCATGATGGCAGGTAGTCACTTCAGCCACGTCAAATTTTGGTGAAGTATCTAATCGATCGCTGCGTCCGCTATGAAAGTCTTCCGCCGCGCAAGCAGCGCCACAGGCCGATGAGACATACGAGCTCGACAACACAATAGCTACCAGCAAGGCCGCCAATGTCGCTCTTAAGCGCATCCGTGAACATTACTCTATCTGGCATCCGCCCCATATTCAAGGCCTCTGATCGTGGCCTGGCGGAACGAGCGGCAGCCCACGCTATGGTGCTATTTTCCGAGTTGATATCGTGATCATCCTGCCGTTTTTATCGAACGAAAGGATTCTGTGTTGTTTTGACCGCCCTATCTCTAAGGCCCAGTTTCACGTTGGTTGAGCTGACCTCCGCTAAAAAAGTGATGACTCACCATGCTTCTAGCTAGAAGAAAAACAAAGACTGCAAAAATCAATATGAATACGAATTTAGCCAGTCCAAGCCAAGGTGAATTTCCATTTCCCTGATTTATCCTGTTCGGATTCGCCGCCATATTCTATCCCTCCGTCCTTCTATATTTACAGTAACAATCTGGTGTGGGAGCTAGGCACCTAAGCCCAAAGCGACTGTTATGACCGGGCACCCTGCCCTAACGATGATGGGAAATGCTCCTGAGGTTAGATTTTGCATGCCGAGGTGCGCACTCCGATGCAGACCAAGAATCAACAAGGCAATCTGGCGCTGGACTATGTGAGCCAGGGTATCTGTATGCGGTTTCTCATGCTTGCGAATGCGTATGGCTTACAGACCTGACTAGCGTACTCGGGCATGACCGCTTCGACAGCACCATAAAAATGATGCTGAACTCGATCAAGACGCTCAGCATGGTCCCTATCACTCGAACGCACTACGTTCAGAACGTCAAGGTCTGCGTTGAATGTTTCTGCAAAAGCAGTGGCAAACGGCCCGCATAGGTAACATCGGGCTTGCAGTCGGTCGCGTAGAGAATCCGTCGAATCTTCAGAGCCCCGGCTTGAAGCGGCGTACTTGAGATGACGTGAGCGACACGTCTAGCGAGCCCGCACAGATCTTGTCCTGAGGGTGAGACATAAATGTCGTTTACTCGTTGCAATTGATAATGATCGACCTCGGTCGGCGATTTCATCGGCAGTATCTGTACGACTGCACCCAGGTTCGTAGCGATTTCCCCATTGTGGGACCGGATCGGAATCTGACTGAGATCCTGAAGCGATTTCATCTGTGACTCGGGATATTGCACCGCAATCAGGTAACTGTTCCCACTCTTGGGATCGTCCCAAGAGTTTGGCGCGATCATCGCGTTCGAGGTCAGCGCGGTCATGACATTGTTCACGACTTCCCGGGACGAGAGCCCGAGGCGTCCAGCCATCTCGCGATTGACTTGCAGATTCAATCCTGGATAGTCACCGTCCTGCGGGATGAGAACATCGCCAACGCCATCGAGGGCCCGGATCTTCTTCGCCAAAACAACGGCGGCGGACGCCTCTTTAAGGTTGTTTCCGCTTACCTGAATATCGATTGGAGCGGGGAGGCCAGGGTTCACTACCACATCGACGAGACCGCCGGTTTGGAAGTAAGTCGATATTTCCGGGAGAACTTGACGCAGTTTGCTCCGCCCTAGAGACATATAGGCAAAACTGCTCTTGCTGTGCCCCTTATTCAGACTCACTTGGATGAACGCGGTGTGTGGACCAGAATTACTGGAATAAATGGCAGAAAAACCTGGAGTAGTGCCGATGTTGGAGACGATCATACCGAGATCTTTCCCCGGAATTACGTTGCGAATGTCCTGTTCGATATGGGCCACGTATTCATCAGCCGGTTCAATGCGAGTGCCGCTCGGAGTTTTCGCATTGATGACGAACTGGCTTGGATCCGTTCGCAGGAAAAAGGATAGACCAAGTAACGGATATAGCCCCAGGCTAAGTAAAAATACGCCGAGGACGCCAATCACGATAGCGGCGGGCCGGAAGAGACTCTTTCTGACGGCTATGTCATAGTGCACCAATATCTTGTCGCAGTGCCGATTGAACTAGCGCGCAAAGATCTGAAATGGGCTTCCGCCGGCGTGATGTGCGGCTTCGTTGTGCGCGTTCTTGATAAAGCTTGCGCAGAACAGCGGCACCACTGTCATTGCGACCGCGTAGGACGCAAATAGCGAGAGGACTGGTGAAAGAGCAAGTGCTGTAAAGAGGTAGCGACTGACACCGTAGAGAAACACAACCGGGAAGAGACAATCGCCGTAGTAAAGGTAGCAGCGAGTACCGGGAGTGCGACCTCCTGTCCACCTTTCTCTGCCGCTTCGCTTGGGGATTTGCCCATCTCGAGATGACGGAAAATGTTCTCAAGTACCACGACCGAATTATCAATAAGCCGCGAAAACACCAGAGCCAGACCACCGATCACCATCGAGTTGATTGTGCCGCCCATAAAGTTTTGAGCAAGGAGTGCCGCCAGCGCGGAGAGTGGAATCGA
Organism: Granulicella sp.; assembly: GCA_025357875.1. GTDB lineage: Bacteria > Acidobacteriota > Terriglobia > Terriglobales > Acidobacteriaceae > Edaphobacter. The sequence continues at coordinate 29,881 of JANYLK010000165.1, read as the reverse complement.
TAGCATTACACCGACAGTAGCCCGCATGCTACCGAGAAAAATTAAGATCATCAACGCGGTCAGAACGAGGCCTGTTCCCCCTTCGCTGCCTAGATTCTTGATGGCTGTCTTCACCAATTCCGATTGATCGAAGACAACGCCAGTCTTGAGTGAGTTGGGAATATCGACAAGATGCTTCAGGCCGTCGCGTACGCCATTCACAATCGAAATGGAATTGCTGCCACCGCCCTGCTTGAGAATTGGCAGATATACCGAATGCTGTCCATCGACGCGCACGATGTTTGTCTGAATGGCAGAAGAGTCTTTGGCCTAACCGATGTCGGCGATCAGCAACTGACCGTTCCCGCTGGTTTTAAGCGGAAGGCGGTCGATCTCTCCCACATTCGGAAACTGCGAATTGGTGTAAATGTTAAAGTCAGTGGGTCCGAGCTTCACATCGCCCGACGGAAGAATTGCATTGGCGTCATTCACCGTCCGGACCTTGTTGGCAATCCGAAAGAAGGTATCGCGGTAAACTTCCCTGCCCTCAATGTAGCTGTAGAAGGACGTAATAGCTTCCTTGAGGCGTGAGTGGCCAACTAGCGGTGTTCCATCACCACATATACAAACGGCTGTCGCACGCCAGAAGGGGTCACGTGTTGCTCGATGTCTGCCCGCTTCAAATCAAAGTCTGCCCCAAAAACATTAGCCAGACACTCTTGATCGTAGCGTTGGACAGGTAAACCGCTACACCTTTCCGGTCCATCGGACGCAAAAGTTCCCACAATCAAAATGCCGCGTTGCTTGATCGTCCGCGCGGCGAGTTCCACGTAACAAGCCTGATCTCCAGATTCAACCAGGAAATGGAAGACGGCACGGTCATGCCAAACGTCACACGGGGGTAGTTCAGGATTCGTGAGGATGTCGCCTACCCGCCAGGCCATTTCAACTTGGAGCGACTGGGTAACGCGGCTTCTTGCTCTCGCTAAGGCCGCCTTTGAAATATCGAGCACCGTGATCGGCCTAAACCCATCCATCGCCAATTGACCTGCCAAGGAGGACGATCCGCCCCCAATGTCGATGACGCTACTGCCCGCTTTGGCGAACTCGGTAATGAGTTTGTACGAAGCGCCAAGCTCCAACTGATGCCAGCTAAGTTGGGCATCAGCTTTTGACGCGTAAATCGTTTCCCAGTGGTCTTTCAATCCAGTTCCCATTTCATCAGCCACCTTTCATACCAGCGGTTGCATGGAATGCCCGCATGATAACCATGTTCGCCCCTCCCTTTAGAGATTTTTGTCGTCCCTGCCCGACAGTGTCACACGAGATGTAAGCCGGTCTCTACAGCTATGAAAACAACCAACGTGAATTACCCCACCCACCGCACCCAATGACATCTGCGATCTACAGGAGAATACGACGGGTGAATAGGTCGATTTGCCACGAAGAGCGGCATGAGTCTGGCTTGCAAGCCGAAGCAGTGGCCTAGTTTGACTCGATTTTGGCCGCCACCATTTTCCAATGGCCAGCGTCCATGGACAACAAACCGAAGACATGAACGATAGCGCCCCCTGCGATGGGTGATGTGCCCGAGACTATCGTTCCCGGTTGTTGAAAGACGATGACAGAGTTGCCTCCAGTGAGCGTCGTGAAAGCGCAATCGGAAGGAAGGGCAAGTATGAAACTGGTCCTCGATCCACTGGTGATCGTAGTAGCTACAACGCCGCTCAGCCCCTGCGGCTCTAACGTAACGCCAGTCGAGGCAATGGAGCCTCCCATTGAATTCCCACCCATCATGCCGCCGCTTGATCCCATACCGCTGGAACTAACCGGCATCACACTTTGTCCCGCGTAGATATGTCTTGCGTCGAAGGTCATCGCAAATGGCAGGTTCGACATATCTATTTCGTCCTGGTTGATTTGAAAAACGGTACTGCCGCTTATACTCACGGATGCCCCAGCGGCAAACGCAGACGCCATCATGCCTGTGCCAGATCCGTTTTGCGCCACCATCGTCAGTTGAGTTGCCGGCTGTCCAGTCACTGAGGTGATCACGCCGCTAGCCATCACGCCTCCTGCATTCATCATGGACTGCAATTTGGTCGCCATCATCGATCCATCGGGTTGCATGCTGGCATCCACGAGCACGAGCATCCCACCTGTCATCATGCTCATGTTGGTGATGTTGTCGAAACTCGTGGACAAATTTGTAGCGAAGGTGAACGTCTGGGCAGCCTGTAGCGAGGTCATGCTGAATGAATTGCTCGACGTGCTGGAGACCGCACCCATCATATGCTGGATGCCGCCATTGGATGAATCCAGCGGATTTCCGGCACCTTGCATGCCCGACGTAACGTGAAACACCGGGTTCATCTTCGGATTGCCGCCGGCATCCATCGTGACAGAATTGGCGAGGTCGAGATCGAAGCCAATGGCCATCGGCGTGGCCCCTACAACGATCGGACTGGTAAAGGTTATAGCTGCGGAAATGGGGCCTGTAATCGCCTTCTGCACCACTGATTTGGTAGCGGGGTCCATATACATCACGATTGCGGAACCTATGCTGATCGATGCGCTCGTATAGGTGCCCTGTGGTGCGGAGACCAGTGCTAGCGGCTGCATCGTTCCCATCAGATGCATCATCTCCATCGTCATGCCTGACGAGACCGCACTGAATGTTCCATTGCTCCCGGTGAGTGCCAACGAATTAATATTCATGGAAAAGGCAAGCATCCAATCCGCCGGCGCATCTCCCATGTTCACCTGGACAACGGTCTTTGCGGCAGAGGTCGGTGTCGTGACAGGGGCCGGACCTGTATTGCTGCCACCGCACGCAACTAATCCGCCTGTGATCGCGAGTGCCATGGACATCGTGACGATGCTTCGCAGTGAATTACGCTTGGCGTCCGCTTCATTCGTTTGAGTCTTCGTCGACTTCATTATGTCCTTTCAAAACAAAAGCGCGTGGACTCGGAATCAATAGCCTCTACATCGCTCGGGGCGATGATCCAGCGGCCTGCGAGAGGACACCGCGTCCACCTTCATGGAGCGCGTTTTAGCGACTTGCAGTCTGTGATGTAGATCACGGCGCGTCCCGGAATGGTGAAGTGCCTCCTGACCTAGGACGGAGTTCCACGCAAGGATTGTTCGCCGGCATGCGCGAGAATACTTGAGGCCATCTTCGTGCTGAGACGGCAGCAATAGGCTAATAGAGAACAGTTGCATGCATCTGGAAGGAGCGTTCACTTCAACAGTGATGCCCGGGGTGGAGACAGGTCTTCGGGTGGCGCATTGGGCCAGGGCTGGGACGCTTTGCCGATACGGCACTAGAGATTTGTCAATAAGCGAGACACCTGTCCCCCCTGTTGAACAAACGTCGAACATAGTTCTCGACTTTGGTCGCTCGGCTGTGGAATCATGACCGTGACTTTGACCCGTTTCGAAAACGTCCCAGGCCGAACATGGCGCACTGACACCCTGCACGCAAAGCCGAGTCACAGGTGAATAAATGCGTTCCCATACGCTGTTCTGGGTCTTTCTATTTGCTGCTGCTGGTGCAAGTGTAAGTTCACCTGCTCAGCAGCAGGATGCCATTCCACAACTGCCACACAGCGAGTTACTCAGTTCGTCGATGGCACTCACCGGACGTCCTTGCCTGGCAATCTCCATCCGCTCGCCCGCCGGGAGTTCGATCAGGGTGAGGCCCCGCCGGATCTGCTTTTAGGCCGCATGCTAATGGTCCTCAAGCGAGGTCCTGAACAGGAAGCTGCTCTTGCCCGCCTTCTGGAAAACCAGCAGGATATTCAATCCCCCGCCTACCATCAATGGCTTACTCCTTAGCAATTTGGCGAACGCTTTGGCCCAGCCACAGCAGACATTGACGCAGTCAATCAGTGGCTCGCCTCAAACGGGTTCGAGGTCTCGCAGGTAAGCAGGAGTCGCCTCTTCATCGAGTTTTCGGGCACCGCGCAAGCGGTGAGCCAGGCATTCGGCACACCAATTCACAGCTTCGTTGTCAATGGAGAGCAGCATTGGGCCAACGTGGGCGATCCTACTATTCCTTCCGCGCTTGCCCCGGTCGTCTCTGGCATCAACTCGATGCACAACTTCCAGAAGCAGGCGCAGAACATCCCACTGGGAACCTACTCGGCAGTTAGCAGGCGCCGCCTGTCCCCCTCGCCCGCCTACACGACCAATGGCAGCACCAATCGCATGCCCGACTATGCGATCGCGCCCTACGATTTCGCAGCCATCTATCATCTGCTTCCACTCTGGAACGCTTCTCTAACCCCCATCAACGGGACAGGACAGACTGTCGCCATCGTCGGCCGCAGTGATATCAACCCCGCAGACGCGGCCGCTCTCTGGAGGTTTTTCGGACTCGACGGCACACACGCGCCCCAACCCAAGCTCGTCGTCACCTACAATGGCCCCAATCCAGGCGTAACTACGGATGAGGCTGAAGACGATATCGATACTCAATGGTCGGGCGCGGTGGCTCCGGGAGCGACCATCAACTATGTCGTCTCCGCTTCAACCACAACTACTGACGGCGTCGATCTTTCTGCGCTCTATATCGTCGATAACAATCTCGCTCCTGTCTTGAGCGAAAGCTATGGTGCATGCGAAGCAAGCATGGGTACCAGCGGCGTTCAGTTCTATGGAGCGCTCTGGCAGCAGGCAGCAGCCAAGGGAATCAGCGTCTTCGTCTCCAGCGGCGACAGCGGTGCGGCTGGTTGCGACGATCCTGGTGCAACTTCCAGCCTGGGACTCCAGGTGAACGGGATTGCCTCCACACCATTCAACGCTGCTGTTGGGGGAACCGACTTCAATCAATTCCAAGCCTGGTCGACCTATTGGGATTCAAGCAACGACCCGATCACCAAGCAATCCGCCAAAGGATACATTCCCGAGACACCGTGGAACGACTCCTGCACCAATCCGGTCGTACAGTCTTTGCCCGGAGACTCAACCAATGTGGAGGCAAACTGCAACAACTCCACTTTCAAGTCATTGCTCGACAGCACCGGAGGAGGAGGAGGACAAAGCTCAACATGGCTTAAGCCAGCCTGCCAGACAGGGACACCGAATGACAATGCGCGCGACCTTCCTGACATTTCGCTTTTTGCCAGCAATGGGTTCCTAGATAGCTACTACCTCGTTTGCCAAAGCCGCACCCATGGTGGGGCGTGCGATTTCAAGCTTTTGGGGGTACCTCGGTCTCCTCTCCACAGTTTGCTGGCATCATGGCACTCATCAATCAAAAAACTGGCTCTGCGCAAGGCATCCCGGGCCTTACCCTGTACATGCTGGCGGCCCAGCATCCGTCCGCGTTTCATGATATCCCCGCGGGTTTCACGATCGCCATGCCGTGCGTTACCGGCAGTCTCAACTGCACCACAACCAACGCAGGAGATGCGTACGGCATTCTCTCTGGCTACAACACCGCCAGCGGGTACGATCTTGCAACCGGACTGGGATCGGTCGACGTGGCGAACCTCGTCAATCAGTGGCAAAGCATATCCTTCACACCCTCGTCCACCACTCTCTCGATGAACGGTGGCGCAGCCGTCAACATCACGCACGGTTCGGCCGTTTCTTTCTCCATCAACGTGACGCCTTCGGCGGCTACAGGAGCGGTGGCCCTGATGGTCGCGCCGGCCATGCCCGGCAAACCTGGCATCGCCGCCTTCCCGCTCACATCCGGTGCAGTCGCCACATCTACGGCGCTGCTGCCCGGCGGCAGTTATAGCATTCTGGCCCACTACAGCGGCGACTCTATCTACGGCGGAAGCTATTCGAACTCTGTGCCAGTGACGGTCTCCCCCGAGACCAGCACTGCGTTCGTCAATCTCGTCACCACTAATGTCAACGGAGTCCCCACCAGCTACTCGGCTTCCAGCGCAACCTACGGCGTTGGCTATCAATTCCTAAGAGTGGACGTTGGCGATGTTAATGCCAGCGTATCAGCGTCGACAGGGATCTCCAGCCAGTACTTCAGCCGCAAGGAAAGCTGCCCGACGGGGAAGGTAGTCTTGAGCACCCGGGACCTCTCTTGATGGCATGGTGCTTCAGCTCAACGGTGAGGGCTATGCCCAGGTTGCTGCGCCCCCTCCAGGAACCTACTCGATCACTGCAACGTACCTCGGCGATGCTAGTTTTGGTGCCAGCGCCGCAACCACCGCGTTGAGCACAGGCAGAGCTCCCACCACCACGGTGGTGAGTGGCAGTGGTAACCCGGTTCAATATGGGAATTACGAAGATGTCATCGCGAACCTAGTTACCACCAGCGATGGCGTTGCACTTACAGGCACGTTTCAATTCTTTCAGGATGGGATGTCAGTTTCAACTCCCCAGACCATCTATGCGAACGAGGGATACGACGGGCTCATCAACGGGATCAGGAAATATGCGAGGGCAAACGGCGCACTCCTTGAGCTCTTCTTGAGCATCGGCAATCACACTGTATCGGCACAGTATTCGGGCGATGCAAATTATGCTGCAAGCACCAGTCCTGTTGCAACCATTTCAGTCATCAAAGCGAAAGCCGCCTTCTCCAGTTTGTCGGCTTCGAACACTGCGGGTGGTCAAGTCGTTGCCGGTCTAAGTGCAATCGCATCTGCAAATCTCAACGGATCCAACGGCCTGGTGCCGACTGGCAACATCACCTTTTACAACAGCAACGTCGCCATCCCCGGAACTGTGACCTACACCTCAACGTCCGGATATCTAGGAGCGAAACTGCCTATTGTTTTCCCCGCTCCGGGGACCTATCTTATTAGCGCCGACTATTCTGGGGATGCGAACTACACCTCAGCCACGTATCCGGCCCAACCGGTGGTCGTCGTTGGCCCGGTGAGCATGACGCGCGGACCGGTAATCGTCATCCCTAGCCCCGGCCTGGGCGGCTCCACGTCGCTCGCCGTCATCGCCAACGGTGGGTTTAGCGGAACGGCTGCAATCAGCTGCACTCCGGATTCCAACGCCAAAGAGACAACTTGCAGCCTCACCAGTGGATCCTTTACGGGTTCAACCGTGCTGGTAAATGTCGTGGGCAGCGGCTCAACCATGACGTTGAACGTAACCACCACAGCAGCACACCAAGCCAGGATTGATGGCCCATCCTTAGGTACCACGTCTAAGATCGCGTTCGCCGTTATGCTCGCGGTATTTCTTCCAGTGTTTAGGCGTCGTCGCAAATATGCCCTCTGCTTCCTCGGAATGTTTCTGGCGCTGGGCCTCGGGGCTTGCAGCGGAGCGGGTGGCGGAGGTAATGCTATTAGCGGCAGCACCGATTCGGGCACCGCGTTGGCCCAGTATTACTTCACGGTCACTGAAACAACCGGCAGCGGATCGAGCCAGCTCTCAACCTCCGTTCAAGTGTCCGTCCTCGTCAATTAAAGGCAGAGCGAAGCCCATGCTCGCTTCTTGGGTGCGTTGGCATTCAACTCAAGTCCATTGACTGCGTTGCCCAGCATTCGCCGTCTTGACCGAGCTTGACCAGTAGTTACTAATTGCCTGATCCGATTAAGCAATGAGAGCAAATTGGCGAAAGCACCAACTCGCTCATCGAAGTTCAGGCAGTGGCTCGGTCTGCTGCGACTTTGTCGATGCACGGCTGATCAGCAGCTTCTCTCCTTTATCAGGAAGCGCGATGCTGATGCTTTCTCATCTCCCTTAGCCGGTTTCTCCGCTTCCTCACGTATTCCGGAGAGCAAGTGTGGGTCTGTGATACAGATAACCGCGTTGACTACATTTTGAGGATGAGGCCTTCGGCGGGCCGGAGGAAGGTGGAATGGGTGATGTTTTCGCCTTTGCGGTCGCCGTGGGTCGACTTGAGAATGACACCGCCTGCGTCGACCTTGACTTGCTCGTGGCTGAGGTTGAGCAGGATAAGCAACGTTGCATTTGCGTCGACGCGCTGGTAGCGGAGGACATTGTTGTGGGCCGCGATGGACTGCATCTTGCCGTCGATGAGTGTGGGGTGGACGTTGCGTAGCCGAATGAGGTCGCGATGCAGTGCGAGCATGGAGTTGGGTTCGCGATACTGGGCGGCGACGTTGGCGTTGGTGTGATCCGGCGCGATCGGCAGCCAGGGTCGGCCGGTGGTGAATGCGGCGAGGGGGGTTGCGTCCCACTGCATGGGGGTGCGTTCGGGGTCCCGGCCTGCACCGATGCCAGGCTCGTTCCTTTCGGCTGGGTCCTGAACATTTTCGGGTGCGATGGGGACGTTGGTCATGCCGATCTCTTCGCCATAGTAGAGCGTGATCGTTCCAGGTAGCGTGAGCAGGAGCATGGCGGCGACTGCGGCCTGCATGGGGCCGACTCGAGATGCAATGCGAGGCTGATCGTGATTGCCGAGTACCCAGTTCGGCCACGCTCCAGCGGGCAGTGCGGCGTCATAGTCGGAGAGAACCTGCGCGATGGCTTCGGCGCTCCAGGCGCACTGCAGCAGTTGAAAGTTGAACGGGAGATTGGCGCCGGTCAGGGCTTCTCCGTAGTACTCCATGAGTTGCTGGATGGGGAGATAGATTTCTCCGATGAGCACGCGGTCGGGATAGCTGTCGATGAGCGTGCGCATTGCGGCTACGAGTTCATGAACCTCGGGGCGGTTTGCGTTGTAGAGAGGGAGCACGCGGTTGATTGAGGGAGTGCCGGGCGTGTAGGAAGGGTTGAGAGGATTGTCGCGGAATTCGTCGTCTTTGATCATGAGCCACATCACGTCGACGCGAAATCCATCGACGCCGCGGTCCAGCCAGAAGCGGAGGATGTCGAACATGGCGGCTCGCACAGCCGGATTGCGCCAGTTGAGGTCGGGCTGCTGCTTGAGGAAGGCATGGTAGTAGTACTGGCCGGTGGTGGGGTCATGTTCCCAACCGGAGCCACCGAAGTTGCTGAGCCAATTATTGGGTTGGTCGCGCCAGAGGTACCAATCGCGCTTGGGATTGTCGCGCGAGGAACGACTTTCGAGGAACCATGGGTGCTGGTCGGAGGTGTGGTTGGGCACAAAATCCAGGATCATCTTCAGACCGCGGCGATGGACTTCTTCGAGCATAAAGTCGAATTCGTGAAGGGTTCCGAAGATGGGATCGATGTCGCAGTAGTCTGCGATGTCGTAGCCAAAGTCGGCCATCGGGGAAGGGTAGATAGGGGAGAGCCAGAGAGCGGCGACGCCGAGATCGACAAGGTAATCGAGGCGCTGGCGGATGCCCGCGAGGTCGCCTATGCCATCGGCGCTGCTGTCTTGAAAGGACCGCGGATAGATCTCGTAGATTACTCCGCGCTGCCACCACGCTAATTCTTGCATCCCGTTAAACGTCCTTTACTGGGAACTACTATCTGGTAAAAAGCGCGGCGAAATGATCAATGATCTTTAGAACAAGAACGCCGTTCTCTACTGCCTGTCCGTTGCTACCTTTGTGGATGCAAACGGCGACGGCATCGGCGACTTTCAAGGGCTGATTCGGCGGCTGGACTACCTCCAAGGGTGGGTGTGACGGCGGTGTGGCCAATGCCATTTCAGCCTTCTCCGTAAAAAGACGACGGCTACGACGTGAGCGACATTGTCGTAGACCCAGGTCGGCTTTTGGACTCCCGGAAACACAATGCCCGACGCCCATCACATTTCCTTTGATTCCTCACCCTCGACGCTTCAAGTACCAGCATCTCTCCGACCGGTCGCTCGAGGAGATCGAAGCTGAAGCGGCGACGCTGCCTCGCGTCATGCAGACTAGTAGCCCGGGACAGAGTGCCAAGACTACTCAGCTCTAGCCGGATCTTGTGGCTGCGGGCGAAGCCAATCCCAATTTATCCTGGTCCTGGTAAATAGCACGCAGTGGCCCCAATAGAGCAGGTTCTGCGCAACGCATCCAGATTTGTTCCTGCATGTTCAGAGTGCGGCAATTTATCTCCCTTGCACACTCCCTGCCACCGCTTCTTTCGTAGTCGCAACTTAAGCTGTAAGGCTTCTCATTTTGCAGAAGGTTTGCAGAACCGAATGGCGATTCGAGCGGAATTGGTCCCGCCCATGTCGTACATGCCGCAACTAAACCATTTGATATCCGTGAATGCTTGATTTCAGAATTCCACAAATTGATTCAATCGACGCTACCAGCATCCACCTCCACTTCCCTACTCTCATCGGGACCACTTTTCCACCAATCCCCTCGCGGCGGAAAAACGAGCGGCTATGTTATCTAGCTCCTATTTCAATTCCGCCAGCACGTCGTCGCCGACCACCAGCACCGGAAACACCGCAACTCGCTCATGCGCCGGAAATTCTGCCACGCCGGTCCTCACGTCGAACGTCCACGAGTGCCATGGGCACACCACCGCCTCGCCCTCCACCCAGCCCTGACCAAGAGGTCCGCGCCGGTGCGGACACCAGTTGTCCAGCGCCGACAGCTCCCCGTTCACATTCGCTAGGCAAATTCCCACACCCGCAACATCGACTTCCATCGCATGCCCACTCTGCGGAGCTTCCGCCACCCCACACACTCTCACCCAACGTGCCACGCTTACTCCGCGACCAACGTGTTCCGTAGCTGGCCAATCCCCGTAATCTCAATCACCATCTCTTCGCCCGCTTTGAGCCAGCGCTGCGGCGTCCGTCCCATTCCCACCCCAGCCGGCGTGCCTGTGCTGATTACGTCACCCACCTGAAGCGGCACGATGCCGGAAATGTACTCAATTAGCGCCGGGATCTTGAAGATGAGCAAGCTCGTATTCGAGTTCTGCAACTTCTCGCCGCCAATCGTCAGGCTGATCTGAAGCGAATGCGGATCGGCCACCTCATCCTTGCTCACCACCCATGGCCCCATCGGCGCAAACGTCGGAAAGCTCTTGCCCAGCGACCATTGCGTCGTTGCTCGTTGGACATCGCGTGCGCTGACATCATTCATAATCGTGTAGCCAAACACATGCTCCATCGCCTTGTCCGCCGAGATCTGGTATCCCGCCTTGCCAATCACTACCGCGAGCTCCGCCTCGTAGTCCACGTTCGCGCTGGCCTTGGGCAGAATTACATCGGCATCCGGCCCTACTACCGACGATGAAAGCACGATGAATACCGTGGGGACCTTCTGGGTTTCCGTCTGCGATTCCTTCGCATGTTCGGCGTAGTTCACGCCTATACCAAAGATGCGTGGCGGAGTTGGAATCGGTGCCAGCAACTTTAAATTCTCCATGCTGATCGTCGCTTTCGATTGCACGACACGCGTCTGCACACTTCTCGGCGCAGCCATAAACGCAATCGGATCCTTGAAGCCTTCCGCACTCAGGTCTACCACGCCGCTGTCCACCACCAACCCCGGCCGTGGCCCCCTGTCGCCTTCCACAAACGTCACCAGCTTCATGCCAACTCCTCGCTCTTCTAAATCTATAAATTTAAGACATCTTAACTCAAGCCGCCGTCCAGCCGCCATCGATCGACACTACGGCACCCTGCATGAATTCTGCCTCGCGGCTGCAGAGATACCGTACCAGCCCAGCAATATCCTCCGGCGTTCCAAGCCGCCCAATCGGCTGCCGCGCCCGAAGCTCCTCGCGCACCTTCTCCTTCTCGTGCGCGTGATACTTATCCAGATAGCCCTCCACAAATGGTGTCTGCACCGTCCCCGGCGCAATGCAGTTGCAGCGAATCTGCTTCGCGTAATCGACCGCGATCTGTCGCGTCATCGCAATCACCGCGCCCTTGCTCGCGCAATACGCAAACCGCTGCTTCACTCCTACCTGGCCCGCGACCGAGCCGATGTTCACAATCGAGCCCCGACTCATCAGAAGCATTGGCAGCATCGCCCGCGTTACCAGGTAAACCGAGTGGGCATTCACCCGCATGACCCGATCGAAATCGTCCTCGCTCGTGGATGCCAGATCGCCTACCAGCCCAATCCCCGCATTGTTGACCAGGATGTCGAGTGTCTGAATCTGGTCCAGCGCGGCGCCAATCGATGCCGCCTGCGTCACATCCATCCTAAACGCACGTGCCTCATGCAGCTCACCGGCAAGTCCCTGGGCAGCCTCCAGATTCAGGTCGGCGATGAAAACCTGCGCACCCGCACGCGTCAACTCTCGCGAGGTCGCTGCGCCAATCCCACTTGCCCCGCCTGTTACCAGCGCAGTCTTCCCATCCAACCGATACGGCCTGTCTACATCGCTACTCATAAGGACGCAACTCCATCACACAAATACCTAGCCATCTTATCGCGTGAGGGACATATTGGCTCTTCCCCAGCCGCCGGTAATACTCTGCGACCGCGTCCTCATAGCCAGCCGGAATAGCCGCCGACTTCGACGTCCTCACCTGCCCTGTCTGCGGCTGATTTGGATTGCGGCGCAGTTGCAGTTCCAGCTTGTATACGTCGTTCAACACCTTGGGATGAAGCTCCTCCACCATCGTCGAATTCCCCACAAAGCGTGACGGATCGAGCTTCTGCATCTCCTTCCCCAGAACGGCACATCGCCTGGCCCCGTCTTGCGCATGAAGGAAGGTAAGCCTGTCACCGTCCACGTCATCAACGAGACCGACACCCCCGAATTCGTCCACTGGGACTCATCAAAGACACCGTCGAAGTCCCCTACTACGGTCACGCCGCAGTGGAGTTCGTCGCCAATCAACCCGGTCTAAGTCTCTTTTACTGCCACATCAGGCCCACCCGGACTATGGCTTTAACGCCTTATTCCGCTATGCGAAGAGCATTCATCGCTCAAACTTATTTCGATTGACAGAGACCGGATGCATTCTGAACCACGCCAAGGTCCGCTCTTGGCTCTTACAATGGGTTGTATATGGATCTGACCGTAAAAATCGGCGTACTGCACGAGATAATCACTTCGCTGGATTCCCTGCTTGTCGCCTACTCTGGCGGCACGGACTCGGCCTTTCTCGCGTACACCGCTCACGAAATGCTTGGCAATCGCATGCTCGCAGTCATCGCCGACTCGCCGTCCCTGCCGCGCCAGGAATTAGCGGCTGCCCTCGCCTTCGCTTCCGACCACAAAATCCCAGTTCACATACTTCAAACCCGCGAACTAGAAGATCTAAACTACATTCGCAACGATCAAAACCGCTGTTTCCACTGCAAAGACGAACTATTTACTCAAATGGAGACGACGCGCCAGCAACTCGGGTTCGCCTACCTTGCGTATGGAATGAACCTCGACGACCGCGGCGACTTTCGGCCCGGCCAAAAAGCCGCCGCTCTGCATAATGCCGTCGCACCACTCGCGGCAGCGAACCTGACCAAAGAAGAGATTCGCACACTGGCCCGCGAAGCCGGCCTCACGCTAGCCGACAAACCCGCCAGCGCATGCCTCTCCTCGCGCATCGAATACGGCCGCCCAGTCACCCCCGAAAACCTCAGCCAGGTCGAGCACGCCGAGGACGCACTGCACGCGCTCGGATTCCCCCAGGTCCGCGTTCGCCATCACGGTGATCTCGCTCGCATCGAAATCGCCCGCCAGGATCTTCCCCGCGCCCTGACGCTCCTCATGCTGGATCGGATCACTGCCGCGCTGCGCCCTCTCGGCTTTACGTACATCACCCTCGACACGCAGGGCTATCGATCCGGTTCAATGAACGATATGCTCCCGGCATCGGCAATCGAGTCCGCCCATTAGCGCATCGCAAACCATCTTCCCGCAATCGAATATCTGAGAGAGATCCACTATGCATATCGCTTATCTTGACTGCTTCGCCGGTATCGCTGGCGACATGTTTCTCGGAGCGCTGATAGATGCCGGCGTTCCATTGCACGTGCTTCAGGAAGCCACCACCGCGCTGAACATTGGTGCATCCCTGACCATCGAGAAGGTCGACCGCAGCGGCATCTCCAGCATCAAAGTTGACGTACTCGAAGGCGATCATCTACTTGATAAGCAAACCTACACGTGGCAGCCCGAACAGCAGCATCAACACAAAATCGGCCACGCGCACACCCATGATCATGATCACGCGGAAGCCACGCAGCCCGCGCAGGAAGCTCACACTCACGACCAACCTCATACCCACAGCCACGGACGTTCGCTCACCGTCATCCGCTCCCTGATCCAGGCCGCGCCACTGGCCGCGCCGGTCAAGCAGACTGCCATCCGCATCTTCGAATTGTTAGGTGCATCGGAAGCAAAGATTCACAACGTCTCAATCGACGACATCCACTTCCACGAGGTAGGAGCAGTCGACGCCATCGTCGATATCGTCGCCGCCAGCGCGGGCATTCACCATCTCGGCATCGACGCATGGTACTGCTCTGCAATTAATGTCGGCGGCGGCACTGTCGTATGCGCCCACGGAACATTTCCCGTACCTGCCCCTGCAACCGCCGATCTGCTGCGCGGCATGCCCACCTACTCAGCCCATGTTCAGAAAGAACTCGTGACGCCAACTGGCGCTGCCATACTGCGCGCGTTAGCCCCCGTTTTCGGCTCTCAACCCGCCATGCGCGTCGATCGTATAGGCTATGGCGCAGGCACGCGGAACTCAAAGGATTTTCCCAACGTGGTCCGCCTCAGCATCGGAGAAACTTCAGATGCACCTGAGACACTTCCTCCGATCGCAAGTAGCGACGCGACGGCACACGCCGTCCACTCTCACTCAAAATCGTCAGACACCGTAACCGTTCTGGAGGCGGCGCTCGATGACCTGTCCCCACAGGTCCTGGCCTACGTTGCTGAAACAGCTCTCGCCAAAGGTGCACTCGACGTGATGCTGACTCCGGTCATCATGAAAAAGGGCCGCCCAGGCACCCTCCTTACTATCCTATGTAATCCCGCGGACAGTACGGCTATGGAAACGTTCATCCTCTCCGAGACCAGCACGCTCGGCATACGCATCCGGCAGGATCGCCGCTCCTGCCTCGATCGCAGCCACATTACAGTCGCGACGCCGTATGGCGACATCCGCATGAAGATCGGATCGCGCTCCGGAAAGACTTTGAACGCCGCGCCGGAGTTCGAGGATTGCCGAGCCGCTGCCACCCTGCATCACGCCGCGGTCAAGCAAGTGCAGCAAGCCGCGATCGCCGCATATCTCCAGCAAGCCTCATCGCAGGAAGGCCAGCCGCAAAAACCATGACGCCCTCCGCTCTCTTAAAACTGCTCGCAGAGGTCGAACGTGGCACTCTCAAGCCCGAAGCCGCCGCAGACCGCCTCGCCACCCTGCCCTTTGAAGACATAGGCCACTCTCGAGTCGACCATCACCGCAGCCTGCGTGCCGGCCTGCCCGAGGTCATCTTCGCCGCCGGCAAGACGCCCACACAGACCGCTGAGATATTTTCCCGTCTCGTTGCCGACGGCGTAGACGTACTTGTCACCCGCGCCGATTCGGCCGCAGCTCACGCCGTACTCGCGCAGTATCCAGACGCGATCTACAACTCGGTAGCCCGCACAGTCGCTCTACGACAATCAAGCCTCATTGCCGAATTACGCGGCCACATTGCAGTCGTCTGCGCGGGAACTAGTGACATCCCGGTCGCCGAAGAAGCCGCAATCACCGCGGAAACATTCGGCGCCCGCGTCACTCGCCTCTACGACGTGGGCGTCGCCGGACTGCACCGCCTGCTCGCAGTAACCGACGATTTGAAATCTGCCCAGGCCATCATTGTCTGCGCAGGAATGGAAGGCGCGCTCCCATCAGTCGTCGGTGGGCTAGTCTCAGTCCCCGTCATCGCCGTTCCCACATCGGTCGGCTACGGCGCATCCTTCGCCGGAGCGGCCGCCTTGCTCGGCATGCTCAACTCATGCAGTCCCAACGTCACCGTGGTCAACATCGATAATGGCTTCGGAGCAGCGTACACGGCGGTACTCATCGCACGCGCATCTTCCAAACCACAGCCAATCTAACTCAGTTCCGGACGTGTTAAATGCCAACCTCTAAGCCACATTCCGCGCCCAGAACTCCACCCGGCCAAAAACCTCCGCTTGAAGTCGTCGATCCAAAATGGCTCCTCAAGGCCCTTGCCATTTGTGTCGTCGCCGCATTGGTCTGCGCCTACGCCACCCTGTGCCTCTTGTTCTATCAAGGCCGCTGGCAACTCGTGTTGCATCCCTCCCACATCGTCGACCGAACCCCCGCCAGTGCCGGCCTCGTTTACTCCGAGGTCCATTTCGATGTAGCGGAGACTGGCCAGCCGCGCCTCACAGCCTGGTCGATTCCCGCAGTTCCACAAGCAGAATACGTCTCACGTTACGCCGCATACACGATTCTGTACCTCCACGACGGCTCAGGCTCCCTGTCCGACACCGTACCCATGCTCGCCCGCCTTCACTCCGCGGGGCTCAACGTCTTCGCCATCGATTATCGCGGCTTTGGCGCCAGCGAGGCCTCCCCCCACCCAACGCAGGAACGCATGTCCGAGGACACTGCCGCAGCGCTCAAATACCTCATCCAAACCCGCCACGTCCCGTCCCGCAATATCATCCCGTATGGGGTCGGCCTGGGCGCACCGCTGGCCGCCAATCTCGCCAACTCTCACGCGGACCTACCCGGCGTCGTCCTCGACAACCCCGACCCGGACCCAGCCGCTACCGCAGCCGTCGCGCACCCTTCCGGCGTCATTCCGACGCGTCTCCTATTTGGCCACCAGTTCGAAATAGCCGCCATGCTCGTCAAACTTGCGACGCCGAAGCTCCTCATCGCGGGCGGCCCTGAAGTCGCAACCAGTGCGCCCGATTCCAACCGCCTGCAGGTTCTGTTCAAGCAAGCTCACAGCCCCAGTTTCACAGTAACTCTGCCAAGAGTTCACGCCGATCAGGCATACCAAGCCGCCCTCACCCGATTCTTTGACCAGTACCTTCCAGATTTAGAGGATGCTCCAGCTAGCAGGCCAATACGCGCTGACACGGCCCCTTAAGGAGTGAAGGCTCCCGGTGTTCTGGGAACCTTACTTATAGGTGGGGAGTTCAATTGCGGATAGGGGAAGCCGGAACCGTGGGAATTGCTGGCCCGACAATTTCTTCGTACATTCAGTGAGACGCACTCTGCAGGAATAAGTTGCTTGATAATCCCGCAAAATGTATTTTCACAATAACACAATCCCAAAAAATGAATATTGCAAAACGACCCGATCTCATTCTAAACAACTTATCACCAAGCCACTAAAGTTGTACGTGCTTGGAACATCGTTTTCAAGTAACCAAACCCGCAGTAGGGCTACCCAACACCTTGAAGTCAAAACCGACGCCTGCATTCGTCAATGAGATATCGTGGTGTCGCTGCGATAACGCCGCACAGTACGAAAGGCACCACGTAGAATGTCGCTTCGCAGAGTAACCCGCCGAGAATTCATTGAAAACAGTACATTTATCGCGTTAGGCCTGCCAATCGTCTTCGGACGACCGTACACCTCACTTGCTGCCGCACCCGCCGGTGGGCCTGACTTGCCTCCCAAATCACCTCGCGCAACATTAAATTTCAACTCGGACTGGAAATTTCTCCGAGAGGATGCCCAAGGCGCCGAAGTCTCGGACTTTAACGATTCGAAGTGGACCACCGTCGCAACTCCGCACAGTTTCAATGATGTCGATTCGTTTCGAGCCGTTATTCAGCATGGCGGCGGTGACCGCGGCACGTACAAGGGTCTCTCCTGGTATCGCAAGCATTTCAGCCTGCCCGCCGAACTTGCCCATCAAAAGGTTTTCCTTGAGTTTGAGGGGATCCGCCAGGCCGGCGACATCTATCTAAACGGCAAGCAAATCGGCCTCTACGAGAACGGAATCAACGCCTACGGGATCGACATTACCGATGCGCTGCATCTGGGTTCTCAGGAAAACGTCCTTGCCGTTAAGGTAGACAACACCACGTCCTACCAGGAACGTGCCACGAAGACCACCTACGAGTGGAACGCCAACGACTTCAACCCAGACCACGGAGGCATCAACCGCCATGTCTGGTTGCACGTGACCGGCAAAATCCATCAAACCCTTCCGCTCTACTACGGCCTCGAGAGCCAGGGCGTCTATGTACACGCCTCCAACTTCGACATTGCAAAGAAGACAACCGACGTGACCGTAGACGCAGAAGTCCACAACACATCCGGCGACCGCGCCACTGTAGGCCTTTCCGTCGCCATCGTTGACCACTCCGGCCGCATACGCGCGCAGTTCAAGGGCGATCCCGTAGACATGGTCGACGGCAAAAAAAGTGTGCAGACCGCAACCGGGAATCTCCAGGAAACGCGCTTCTGGAGCACTGAAGACCCCTACCTCTACGACGTCTACACCATCCTGAAAGTCGACGGGAAAGTAGTCGATGTCAACCGCCTTGAGACTGGATTCCGCTAGGCCGAGTTCAAAGGCGGTGCAGGCACTGGCGGCGTTTACCTCAACGACAAGTTTGTTTACCTCAAGGGTTTTGCACAGCGCTCAGCCGATGAATGGGCAGGCGTTGGTGCTGGCTATCCAGACTGGATGCATGACTACACCGCAAGCCTGATGCGTGCATGCCACGGCAATTACATGCGCTGGATGCACATCTCGCCGCAGAAGGTCGACGCGGATTCCTTCGCGCGATTCGGCATCGTCCAGACATGTCCTGCTGGTGACAAGGAGCGGGACGTCACGGGTCGGCAATGGCACCAGCGCATCGAGGTGATGCGCAACACCATCATTTACTTCCGTAATAACCCCAGCATCCTCTTTTGGGAGGCCGGCAACACCGTGGTCACCGTCGAACACATGCAGCAGATGGTTGACCTGCGCAAACTGTGGGATCCCGACGGCGGCCGCGTCATGGGCTCTCGCGGTAACGGCGACGATGCCGCGAACACCGCAATTACGCCCACCGCGGAGTATTACGGTGTGATGATTGGCCAGGCACCGCAGACGGATGCCCTGACCGGTCCAAAAGCCATGTTCCGCGCGTACTCTGCCGAGCGTCGTGACCGCGCACCGATCATCGAGACCGAGGACTTCCGCGATGAGGGCGCGCGCCGCTTTTGGGACGACTTTTCGCCACCGTATTACGGCTTCAAGAAGGGCGCAAACGACACCTATCAGTACACGTCGGAGAGTTTTGCGCTCGCCGGGATCAAGCGCTACTGGGAGTACTGGGAGAACCGCATCTCGAATACGGACGCCGCTCATTCGAAGTGGTCCGGATACTGCTCCATCTACTTTACGGACGAAGACGCGGATGGACGCCAGGATTCGAGCGAGGTCGCGCGGGTCAGCGGCAAGTTGGACGCAATGCGACTACCCAAGGAGATTTACTTTGCACACCGCGTCATTCAGAGCGAGCAGCCCGACCTGCACATCCTCGGCCACTGGAGCTATCCAACGGGTCCAGACGCCAAGCCGACGGTGAAGGCCATCTACGTCATCGCCAACACCGATTCAGTCGAGCTTTTTGTCAACGGCAAATCCGCCGGCGTGAATTCCAAGCCCGATAGCGGCTGGATCTTCGCGTTCCCAAATATCACCTTCGCCCCAGGCAGTCTAAAGGCCATCGGCAAGAAGGGTGCCAGGGTCGAGGCGCAGCAGGAACTTACTACCGCAGGCGCACCAGAGGCGATCCGCCTGACTCCGATACTCGGACCAAATGGCCTACAAGCCGATGGCGAGGACGTTGCGTTGATCGACTTCGAAGTCATCGACGCCAAGGGTCAGCGATGTCCGACCGACGACGCTCGTGTCAACTTCACCTGTGACGGACCAGCCATCTGGCGTGGCGGATACAACAGCGGCAAACTCGATTCGACCAACAACCTGTATTTGAACACCGAGTTGGGCATTAACCGCGTTGCCGTTCGCTCCATGCCGACGGCTGGGACAATTACTGTCACCGCAAAGCGCGATGGACTCAAACCCGCGCAGGTCCAACTGGTCTCGAAGCCAGTGACCGTGATCGATGGCATCCGTACCTTCGTGCCGCCGAAGCTACAAGGTCCGGCTGAGATCCAGTAATCAGACGGCGCGAGGCCGAGCAGCGACCGCGCCCGGCCCCACAACCTATAGAAAGCGATGCAAACTGCCTAAGCAGCGATCTTCAATGCTTCGGAGTTCACCTGCTTGGAAATAGTACTCAGTTTCTCATCGGCAGCTTTCTCCTCCTCGAGCGTCTGCTCCAGTAGTTTGGCTATGTCCTTTTTTCCGAGAAGGCTTGCATACTCGCGAACACATCCGTACGCAGCCATCTCATAGTGCTCAACGCGCTGAGCAGCGGAGATCAGAGCAGCGTCGCGGATTCCACCCTTCTTGGTGTCTTGGAGCACCTCGGAACCCTCTTCAAGCACGCCCTGCATACCGTGACACACCTTGCCGCGACCGGTCTTCCCCAGCGTCTCAAATATCTGTTCGAGCCGCTGAATCTGCCCCATCGTCTCTTGCAAATGGCTCTCAAAGGCAGCCTTTAGTTCGGGAGAAGTCGTCGCCTTCGCCATCTTCGGCAATGCCTTCGTGATCTGCTTCTCAGCAGAATAAATATCTTTAAGTTCGTTGATGAAAAGCTCTTCAATACTGGCGACACTCATGGTGGAAACCTCGGTTCCAGGATTTAAACCCACCTCTACGATGCCTCCCGCCGATGAATAGTTTGACGGCAATTCACGGCTTCTTCGAAGCTTGGCTGGCGGGCTAAGTTTTCGCCGTAACGAGTTTTCGCCGTAAATGGATCGCATCGTCCTCGGGGTCGCGGTAGTAATGCGGTCTGCGGCCAATCTGCTCGAAACCAAGTCCCAAGTACAGCGAAATCGCTCCCGAACTAGACGCGCGCACCTCCAGAGCCATCTCCGTCGCACCTCGATTTCGGCACCAATCGATCACCACTTCGCACAATGCGCGGCCTATACCGGCTCGCCGGGCGTTCGCAGCCACCGCGACGCTCTCCAGTTCGGCGATGCTGCTGGCCGAATCGTAGGTAGCAGGCTGAATCACGCCAACCGCAAAACCCGCAATCAATTCGCCAACCTGTGCAACGATCAAGCAGCCCCGGGCATTGCCCGTGTCGAGCATGTCTGTATAGACGGTTTGTGGCCAGTGCGGAGCACGGTCCGTGGCCCGCTCCAACGCGAGAATTGCCTCAACGTCCGACACCCGCGCGTGGCGTATCTCGAGGTTTTCGGGCGTCATCGAGCCGGCCGTACGGCCTGATGCTCAATCGCTGCGGCTAAACGTGGCTTCGCGAAGATTTCAGCGTCGGTACGGCGCAGATAATTCGCGTCGAGTGTAGCGGGGTCGTCAAAATCCTCCGCCCGAATGCGGTAGAGAGCAAGGGGCAACACATCCTCGGCGGTAGGCTCGCCCAGCAGTTGCGGGAAGAGGTCGGCAACCGACTCGGCGACGGACGATTCGCAGGTTATGACCACCCTCGCCAAGCCTCCCGCCGGATTCCTAAAACTTCCGAGCACATCCGTCATCGAACCGCCGATCGCAGCCCGAACCTCGTCGTGGCTGAAAAGCCCCTCCCTGTGGCAGGTTCCGTCGACGTATTCTCCAAAGTAAAATTCCCCCCGACCAGCGTCGAGCAGAGCATATACGGAGGCTCCCCCCGAAGGACCAGCAAGATGCGCGAACACCGCGAGTCGCGAGATCGCAATCAGTGGGAGACCGAGCGCCTCACACAAGCCCTTCGCGGCGCTCAACCCGACGCGAACCCCAGTAAACGACCCGGGCCCATGCACTACCACCACTGCATTCAGCGATCCCAGGCTGATACCCGATTGCACCATCAGATCTTTGATTGTTCCGACCAGCCGTTCAGAGGCAGTGCGCCCCGGCAGGCTTGCCGCCGCCAGAATCGCGGGCTCACAGTCGGTGTCCGCCAGGGCCACACTGCCCGTTGCGCCGCAGGTGTCGATCATCAGAATCTTCATACCGGTCTCGCTGCTTCTACGCCAATCGTTTCATCTTACGAAACTCCAAAGAATAAAGGTGCGCCGCACACCCGCCAGCGTGACGTTTCCGCGCGGTGCAATTATGGTTAAGGAGGGGGGGTGGTTTGTATGCCCCTGACATTTGCATCGAAGCTGACAGCAATCGAGAAGAGAGACTTGGACACCCGCATGGCGACAAAGACTGAAATTCCCGCAAAGGTAGACTTTTCCGCAGAAATGGCGGAGTGGATCGAGGCGTTTGACGAAGTTGTCGCAGGCGAGTGGGAGAACGGCGCCAAAATCCTGAAAGCGTTGCGGCAGCGGGCCAGCGAGGCCGGCGTAGTTGTTGAATATGAGGCGGCGACGCCCTTCCGCAACACCATCCCGAAACACGACGAGCTTCCCTACCCCGGGGACATGGACGTCGAGCGACGCATTAAGTCGCTGATCCGGTGGAATGCCATGGCCATGGTGCATGGTCAGAACAAAAAAGACGCGGGCATCGGTGGACATATTTCCACATACTCCTCGCTGGCAACGCTGCTTGAAGTGGGGTACAGTCACTTCTTCCGCGCGGGCTACACAGGCACGGATGGGCGCGAACTGCCGGGCGATTTGATCTACTTTCAGGGGCATGCATCGCCGGGTGTGTATGCGCGGGCCTACCTCGAAGGCAGGCTGAACGACGATCATCTGAAAAACTTCCGCCACGAGTTGCGCGAGAAGCCGGGGCTATCCAGCTACCCTCACCCGTGGCTCATGCCGGATTTCTGGAACTTCCCAACCGTCTCAATGGGCATCGGTCCACTCAATGCGATCTACCAGGCTCGGTTTATGCGCTACCTCGAAAATCGCGGGCTGATTGAGAAAACGGACCGCAAGATCTGGGCATTCCTCGGCGACGGCGAGACGGATGAGGTTGACACCCTCGGCGCGATCTCGCTGGGCGCACGCGAAAAGCTCGACAACCTGATCATGGTCGTCAACTGCAACCTCCAGCGGCTCGACGGGCCGGTCCGCGGCAACAAGCGCATCATCGATGAGTTGGAAGGCGTCTTCCTGGGCGCCGGGTGGAACGTCATCAAGGTCATCTGGGGCGGCGATTGGGATCCGCTGTTCGCGCGCGATCATAGCGGCCTGTTACTGCGCCGCATGGAGGAGTGCGTCGACGGCGACTTCCAGACTTACAAAGCCAAGGACGGCGCATATCTGCGTAAGCATTTCTTCGGCAAGTATCCCGAGCTGCTCGAAATGGTCAAGGACTATACCGACGAAGATCTAATTCGCCTGCATCGCGGCGGACACGATCCGGTGAAGGTGTTCAACGCGTACAAGCGCGCGATGGAACATAAAGGCGGTCCGTCGGTCGTGCTGGCGATGACGGTAAAGGGCTTTGGAATGGCGGCGGCCGAGTCGCGCAATGCGACCCACTCCGAGAAGAAGCTAACCGATGATGGGCTGGCCGCGTTTGTCAAGCGATTCAAAATTCCGATCCCCGAGAAGGCAGCGATGGAGGGTACGCCGTATCGTCCAGCTCAAGACTCGCCCTAAATGATCTACATGCACGAGCGCAGGAAGGCTCTCGGAGGATATATGCCGACGCGCTCAGTCCCTGCGCTCGAAATTAAAGCTCCTGATCTCAAATTCTTTAGCGAGTGGACCGCCGGATCGAAAGGCCGTGCAGTATCGACCACAATGGCCTTCGTTTCCATCTTGCGGAGTCTTCTGAAGGACCCTGCAATCGGCAAACTGGTGGTGCCGATCGTGCCCGACGAGGGCAGAACGTTTGGTCTTGAGTCGGTGATTCGTCAGGTGGGAATCTACGCCCCGGAAGGTCAGCGATACACGCCGCACGACTCGGACATGCTTCTCTTCTATCGCGAGGCGCAGGACGGCCAGATTCTTGAAGAAGGAATCACCGAGGCCGGCTCGATGGCTTCATTCACGGCTGCGGGTCAGGCGTATTCGACCTACAAAATTCCGATGATTCCCTTCTATATGTACTATTCGATGTTCGGATTCCAGCGCATCGGGGACATGGCATGGGCGTTCGCAGACGCGCGCGGCAAAGGCTTCCTGATGGGCGGCACTGCTGGCCGCACCACCATGCTGGGCGAGGGCTTGCAGCATCAGGATGGCCACAGTCATCTGCTCGCGAGCACGATTCCTACCTGTGTCAGCTACGATCCCGCGTATGTGTATGAGCTTGCGGTAGTGTTGCAGGATGGCATCAGGAGAATGTATGAGAAGGGTGACGAATGCTTCTACTACATCACCATGTACAACGAAGACTACGCGATGCCGCCGATGCCTGAAGGTTGCGTGGAAGGGATTTTGCGCGGCATCTACAAGTTTCGTGCGGCTACCAACGGCGAGGCCACCGTACAGTTGTTCGGATCGGGACCGATCCTCAATGAAGTCCTTCGTGCCCAGGAAATTCTTGCGGAGAAGTACCAGATCGCAGCGGATGTTTGGAGCGTTACCAGCTACACCGAACTTCGCCGCGAGGCAATCGCGACCGAGCGATGGAACCGGCTGCATCCCGCACAGGATGAAAAGAAAACGTACATCGAGGCGGCTCTCACAGGCGCGAAGGGGCCAATCATCGCGGCGAGTGATTACATGAAGTCGCTGCCGGATGTGCTGGCCCCATGGCTGCAAGCCGATGGCAAGTGCAGATTGGTCACGCTGGGCACGGATGGCTTTGGCCGCAGCGATAATCGCGAGCATCTGCGACGGCACTTCGAGGTGAACGCGGAATCGATTGCCGGGGCCACACTATCTCGACTCGCTCGCGATGGCAAGATCAAGGGCAAGAAGGCACAGGCCGCACTGGCGGAACTCGGGATCGATGTCGAAGCCCGGGACCCGGCGCGCGCGTGACGGCCGAAGGCGCGGGCTCAAAAGCCGCATGGGAAAATCCGCTGATTCCGAACGCTAGGCTGCGGCAGATCTATGCCGCGATGTTGCAGGCGCGAATTCTCGCGCGCGCCGTGCCTACTCGACGGCGCAATAGCGCGACGCTGGGAATTGAGGCTTGCCTGGTCAGCCCGGCGATTGATCTTGGTGCAGGCGACCTGGTGAGTGATGCGCTTGGCGGCGGAGTGGTGGAATTTTTACGCGGAGCGATGCTGGTCGACGTGCTCGGGTCAGGAAAGATTTCCAGGCGAAGAGGTGTAACCGCCGGTTGTGGAGAAGCTGCGAGACTTCCCGACGCTCCCGGTGTGGCCGAGAGAATCTGGTCGGCAATCGGTGCGGCGGCTGCCTTGAAAGCGGCATCTGCACGAACAAAGATCGAGGCGAAGGCGGCCGTCACCGAGCCCAAGCAGGCCGGCGTTGTTGTGGTCTACGCGTCTCCCGGCGAGACGACTGCAGCGCTGTGGCAGAAGACGCTAACGTTTGCGCGAGAGAAGCAGCTTCCGCTGTTGTTTGTGATTCTGCCGACCACCACACGGAAAAGTAGCACGGCGAAAGTCGGAGGATTAGGTGCGCTCGCTATCCGCTGCGGTGTGCCAGGGATTGCCGTGGACGCGGATGATGCAGTCGCGCTCTATCGCGTGTCGCAAGAGTCGATCGGGCATGCGCGAATTGGCGGTGGACCGGCCTTGATGGAATGTTTACCCTACATGCTTCAAATGACGGCGACCAAGCGAAACCCGGCAACAGATGCGATTGCAGGTCTGGAGAGCTACATGCTGCAACGGGGCGTCGCCACTCGTGCGTGGATGCAGCGCGAGACAAAGTCATTTACCAAACGGGCTGGGATCGCACGGACCGCATCCAAATAAGAGTCAAGCCGAACATGGATGCAGGCGCGTCCTCTTCCTTCTCAATGTGCAATGCAATCTGAATAGCTGCTCGACCTGCAGTTACACTGAAGAGAGTGTTGGACCGGAGTCTTGAGGTGCAAGTGCGGACAGTAATTCGTCTCTTTTTTGTTGGGGTTGCGAGTCTGGGCCTGGGTCTGGGGAACGCGCGAGCGGCACAGTCTTCAGCTCAAACTGCGCCGCCGCAAACGACGATGTCCGCTCCAAGTGCGACTACCCTTCCGCCCCCCGCAACATCGGTCCCAACGCCCGAGGGCCAGAGTCAGATTGAATCCCGACCAGCATATCTGCCCCAGCCTGTCGGCGAACCGCAAGAGATGCCCGTGCCGCAACCTGCACCTCCACCAGTGGTAACCAGCACTCCACCCACGCGGCAGATGCCATTTACTGCGATGCCTGCGTATGCACCTGGCGGCGTGGTTCATCTGCACGGCGATACCGACGGAAGCTCCTATATCCCGGTGGATAGCTGGGTGTATCCGGCGATGATGCGGCTCTACTCGATGGGCTATCTGGACACAATGTATCTGGCGATGCGACCGTATACGCGGCGTAGCGTATTACACATGCTGCAGGCCTCCGAGGACGTTATCCTGTCGAGCGACGACGAGCAGGCGCAGGAGATTCTATCGGCGCTGCTGAACGAACTAACCGATGAAGGCATCACGACGACAACCATCGCGGGTGGAACGCGCGGTACCGTGTATGGTCTTCAGTCGGTGTACACGCGGGTCATGGGCGTCTCGGGCTCGATCCTGCAGGACAGCTTCCACCTCGGCCAAACATTTTTCAACGATTACGGTCGCCCGAAGCAGCCGGGGTTCAATAATATTACCGGCTTCTCAACGCTGAATGAACATGGTCGATTTTCCCTTCATGTGCGGGGCGAGTATCAGCACGCGCCTTCCGGCCTCGGATATTCGCAGGCGCTTTCGGCGCAACTTTCGGCCATTGAGCAAATCCCCTTTTCGCCGCCCCACGATCATCAGGCGACGATTCCCACGGGACCGATTGCGGCACAGAATCCTTTTCGGCTCGTCGAGGCGACACTCTCGTACCACATCCTCGGACACGAGATCTCGGGTGGAAAGTCGGACGCGTGGCTGGGGCCAGGAATGGGCGGTGCGATGGCCTGGTCCAACAACGCGGAGAACATCTACTCCTTCCGAATCAACCGGGTCGACCCGCTATCCATTCCGTTCGTATCGAAGCTTTTGGGGCCGGTGCGGTATGACTTTTTCTACGGAAGCCTCAAGGGACACACCTACCCGAATGAAGACTACATCCACTCGGAAATGTTCTCCTTCCAACCAACCAGGAATTTCCAATTTGGCTTTCAAAGGACGATCATCTTCGGCGGTGCAGGTCACGAGCCAGTAAACATGCATACGTTTCTGAAGGGATTCTTCAGCTTCAACGACACGCATACAGACGTGAAGTTTTCGCGGAACGATCCCGGAGCGCGCTTCTCGGACTTCAACTTTTCCTACCGCCTGCCTTTTGTTCGCAATTACCTGACTTTATATGCGGACTCCGAAACGCACGATGACGTAACTCCGATCTCAGCGCCGCGGCGCGCTGGTTACCGACCCGGAATTTATCTCTCGCAGTTTCCGGGCGCTAAGCGCCTCGACCTCAGGGTCGAAGGAGTTTCCACTGACTGCGCGACCCTGGTTTGTGTGAATGGCGGCAACGAGTACACGGAGACCGTTCAGAAGCAGGGTTACACCAACAAAGGCATCATCCTGGCCGATTGGATAGGGCGCGAGGCCAAAGGTGGACAAGCCTGGATGACGTACCACCTGTCCGGCAACGAGTGGGTGCAGGTGTCGTATCTGAACAAAAAAACCGCGAAGGACTTCATCGCCGGCGGCACGACGCAAAATCAGTTTCGTGTGGATATCGTGAAACGAATTCGTCCAGACATCGAGGTTAACGCGTGGTTCCAGCACGAAAGCTGGAAGGCGCCCCTCTACTTGCCTGGAGCGCAGAGCAACAACGCCTTCACCATGCAGGTGACGTTTTTTCCGAAGCTGCGAACCACGTCGCGATAGGCCTATCTAATTCTGCCGCACAGTAAGCTCTACCGCTTAGTTGCCTCTCCATAGAAGCGATCCAAGTCGACCTTCATTAGCTTCAGTGCGTCAACGTTGAGATACACCATGTGGCCAGATGGATAGTAGCCGAACTCGATGTTGCCGACCAACGAGGACGGCAGCATCATGTGGCTCAGGTCATACTCTGTAGCGAAGAAAGGAGTAGCTAGATCAAACCAGCCATTCGCCGAGAAGATGCGCAACTTGGGGTTTTTACGCATGGCATCTGCAAGATCAACCGCGGTATCTGGCACAGTTTGCTCCTGGTTTGGCGTCTCGCCACTCGCATGATGCTTGAAGTTCCAAGCCGCGTTGATTCCCGGAGCGCTAAGAAAATAAGGCTCTGTGCTCATGTACTTCAATTCCCTTTGCAGATAATCGTGGAAGGCCCCGACATAGACCCCCATCGGGCCCGTGTTGGACGGATCGTAGCCAGGAGTCTCGCCAGCGGAGTCTGTATCCCATCCTTCGAATCGAGCGTCGTAACGACCAAAGGTACGTTCGTCATCGCGCAGCAACTCCTTGCGAAATCTCGCGGGAGAGATTCGCAATTTTGTCTCCTTCAAATACTGGACGCTGAGGCCGGTCAGATCCGCCAGCTTAGCCGCGACCGCATCTGACTGCGCAGGCGGTAGCGTATCCCCCTGCTGAAGCGCGTCGGCGTAAGGCCCACGGGCAAACTGCCGAGCCTCTTCAACTGCCTCGGGTAGCGTTCCGGCGTGCTTGCCCTTTTTGTAGAAGTAAGAAATCGCGGCGTAAGATGGCAAATAGGCAATCGCCGAAGTGTCATATCCCGGGCTTCGGACGTTGTAGTTCAGAATGGACGACAGCAGGGTAACTCCGTTGAACTCGATGCCATCATTCTGCAGCGCTGCGACAAGGGCGGCCGACCGCGGCGTGCCATAAGATTCACCAAACAGAAATTTTGGCGAGTTCCAGCGCTCGTTCAAAGTGATGTAGCGAGTGATGAACTTTTCGAAGGCCTTCACGTCTTCGTCAACGCCTGCGAAATCCTTCACCGTTCCCTTGCCCACCGCGCGTGAAAACCCTGCAAGAGGCGCGTCGATGAAAACCAGATCACTCTTATCAAGCAGGCTGGACTGGTTAGTCACAATCTGGAACGGCGGCGGCGAAGTTGGGTCGGGGCTTTGCGTCACCACACGCACCGGCCCAAACGCACCCATGTGCAGCCATATAGTCGCCGAACCCGGGCCTCCGTTATAGAAGAACGTGACCGGACGCGCCTTCGCATCGGCCGCGTCCTGGGTATAGGCGACATAGAAAATACTGCCGTTTACCTTGTCCTTGTCATCCTTGATCAGAAGATTACCGGCGGAGGCAGTGTAGTGAATGGTCTGCCCGTTTGCGACCCAGTCATGCTTCGTGACCGATGAGGTCTCCGGCGGGATCGGGATGCTGTTCTCGTCGGCCTTATCCGCCTTGTCAGCCTTGTCCGCTGCGACCGGTGCCACCGGCACCTGGCTCACGCCACAGGGACCAGCTAGTAGAAATCCAAGGACAACCGGCAGGAATGCTCTTGCTCGCATCATGGACACCTGTTTCTTTCGCTTTTCGCAAAGCGATGAGTGGCTTTAGCAGGACAGCTTGATAATACTGAACGTCATGCCGCAAAGACTATTTTGAGTTCGCCGCGACGCAGGTCTGGAAATAAGCAAGAGATTTTTCGAGGCCTTCACGGAGAGCGATCTTGGGCTCCCAGCCAAGTAGCGTGCGCGCCTTGGTAATGTCTGGGCGACGCCGTGTCGGGTCGTCCTGCGGTAGAGGTTGGTACACAATCTCCGATTTGGATCCTGTCGCTTTCAGTACCTCGCGCGCGCACTCCATCATGGTGAACTCGGTAGGATTTCCGATATTCACCGGCGTATGCTCGGCGGATTCCGACAGGCGAATGATGCCGGCGATCAAGTCCGACACATAACAGAAGCTACGCGTCTGCAGTCCGTCGCCATAAATGGTAAGCGGCTTGCCGGTCAACGCCTGCATCATGAAGTTTGAGATCACGCGGCCGTCGTTCGCCTGCAACCGTGGGCCGTAGGTATTGAAGATGCGGACCAGGTGTGTATCTACCCCGTAGTAGCGGTGCCACGCAGTGACCGCGGCTTCAGAAAATCGCTTTGCCTCATCGTAGACCGAGCGCGGGCCGATGGGGTTGACG
>JANYLK010000152.1 GCA_025357875.1 Granulicella sp. | reverse complement strand
AGGACCCGTCTGCCGCCTATGCCGCCGCGACGGCGTCAAGCTCTTCCTCAAGGGCGCGAAATGCTTCTCTGAGAAATGCCCCATTGAGAAGCGCAACTTTCCCCCAGGCCAGCACGGCCAGTCACGCAAGGTCAAGAAGGTGGTCGGCTACGGTCTCCAGCTTCGTGAGAAGCAGAAAGCCAAGCGCATCTACTTCACCCTTGAAACTCAGTTCCGCGCCTACTACCAGAAGGCCGCGAACAAGACTGGCGTTACCGGCGAACTGTTGCTGCAGCAGCTTGAGACTCGTCTCGACAACGTGTGCTATCGTCTCGGCTTCGCGATGTCGCGTCGCCAGGCTCGCCAGATCGTTCGCCATGCGCACGTCCAAGTCAACGGCCGCAAGGTCAACATCCCATCGTTCCAGTGCAAAGTTGGTGACGAGATCCAGATTCGCGAGGGTTCGAAGAAGCTTGTCGTTCTCGAAGAGTCTGGTAACTTCGCCAGCGGCCAGCGCGCCGTGCAGTGGCTCGACATCAACCGCGAGAATCTGTCGGGTAAGGTCATTGCGCTGCCAAAGCGTGAAGATGTCCAACTGCCAGTCAACGAGCAGCTGATCGTCGAACTGTATAGCAAGTAAAGATTACCGTAGTGCAGCGGAGGAGAAGCAGATTCCTCCGCTACGCTACGGAATGACAAGAAGCACAACCTACAACTTAGCCCGCAACTGAACCACACCGCCTTCGCAAAATGCATCGCGAATGAGCTGGAAAAGGAGAAACACATGCTTTGGAGAGGCTTTCAGAAACCCAAGCGCCTTGCCGTTGACACCGAAACACTCACCGAGAAGTACGGAAAATTTTCCGCTCAGCCATTTGAGCGCGGCTTCGGAACCACCATTGGCAACGCACTTCGGCGCACCCTGCTGTCATCGATCGAAGGCGCCGCTGTAACCGCCGTCCGCATCGAAGGCGTGTTACATGAATTTCAGTCGATCAGCGGCGTCGTTGAAGACGCCACCGACATCATCCTGAACCTGAAGCAGATTCCGTTTAAGCTTGCGGGCGAAGGTCCGAAGGCAATGTACCTGCGTGCCGATGCGGCTGGAGTGATCACCTCGGGCATGATCGAGGCTGATGGCGATGTCGAAATTCTCGACAAGAACGTCTACATCTGCACAGTCAGCGAAGGCGGCAAGATCGACATGGAGATGCGGCTGAAGCGTGGCCGCGGATACATCTCCGCCGACAAGAACTTCGATGCCGATCTCGGTCTCGGATTCATTCCTGTCGACTCCGTTCACTCGCCAGTTCGCAAGGTCAACTACCTCGTCGAGGCAGCGCGTCTCGGTCAGATCACCGACTATGACAAGCTCACCGTTGAGATCTGGACGAATGGCACTGTGTTTCCAGCCGATGCACTCGGACTTTCGGCGAAGCTGCTGAAAGACCACATGAGCATCTTCATCAACTTCGAAGAAGAGATGGAAGCTGGTCACGATGCGCTCGACGGTCCGGCGATGCGCAACGAGAATCTCAACCGCTCGGTCGAAGAGCTTGAGCTTTCCGTCCGCAGCTATAACTGTCTGAAGAATGCCAACATTGCCACCATCGGCGAGTTGATCCAGAAGACTGAAGCCGAGATGCTGAAAACCAAGAACTTCGGCCGCAAGTCGCTGAACGAGATTAAGGAAATTCTTGCTCAGATGGGCCTTTCGCTGGGTATGAAGATCGACGAGCAGGGCAATCCCGTTCCGGGACCAACGTCGGTATTGCCGGCGGCGACTCTTGCGGCGAGCTTCGGCAACTTCGGCGATGATGACGAAGATGAGGACGACGATGAAGACCTCGATCTTCCTGCTGAGCCTGAAAACTTCTAGTCTTCGGTGAACGATTCTGTAGTCGTTTTGCACTTATTCGGGCCGTGTCCTCGTGGATGCGGCCCGATTTTCTTGCCTGTTCCTCTGCGAATCGATTGCTTTGCGACGCGTCTACCAAGTTCACTCCCTGACCAACATCCCTCGCGGCCAACGTGCTATACTCGTCTTGCGCTCGACTAAAACGGGTGCGGGTATCGTAGGCAAGGACTTCGAGGAGATTCGAAGACTCTGGCCAGAGACTGCGATCACCTTTCCCACCGCCGACCTTCTGTAATTGGCTTGTAGGTTAAAATAGCCTCCCTGCCACGAAGAGACGCGCTGGTTGCTCTGGCTGGAAGACACGTCAAACGGACGAGTCTCGCCGTGCAGCAGCAGCGCTTCGATACCGATAGCAATGCTGATCAAGTGAAAACGATGGTGCTTCGGCATCCCTGCATCTATTCGCGCTTCATCTAGACCGATTGATAAGGAACATTCTTGACTACCGCAACTCTTGAGCCTAAGGCTATTTCTGCAACTCCCATGAACACTACATCTTCTGAAAGCAATACATCTTCCGTGATCGATGCGACCAAGTTCGCAGGCATGGACAGTGTCGTCGATTCTTCCGAAATCGAGGTCGATCCGACTACCCACCTTCCTTTTCTGAAGAATGTCCATTTCAACGACTTCAAGATTTCTGATGGTTTGAAGGGCCGTCTGAGCGCTGCAGGCTTCAAAACGCCGACGCCAGTGCAGGCGAAGGCGATTCCCCCAGCGCTTGAGGGCGCTGACATCCTTGCAACAGCGTCGACCGGCACAGGTAAAACGCTCAGCTTCCTGATTCCGATGATCGAGCACATGGACGCGATCTCTGTGCCGTCAACTAAGGGCAAGCGCGGTCCGATTCGTGCGCTGATCCTGCTGCCGACGCGTGAGCTTGCAATGCAGGTGCTGGAAGCCTACGCGAAGCTTGTACCGAACGCGAAGAACGACGCCGTGCTGGTGGTTGGCGGACTATCCGAGAACACGCAGCTTGACCAGTTGGGTCGCGGACCACGGCTCGTGGTCGCTACACCTGGACGACTTGAGGACTTTCTGCGGCGACGCGCGGTGAACATCAACTCGGTCGAGATGCTGGTGCTGGACGAAGTAGATCGCATGCTAGACATGGGCTTTCTGCCGGCGATCCGGCGTATTGTTGGCGCGCTTCCAAGGACGCGGCAGACGATGTGCTATTCGGCTACGCTGGACGCGAATGTACGCGAAGTTGTGCGCGATTACGTTCGCAATCCGGTGCGTGTGGAGATTGGCCAGACTTCGCATCCATGCGAACAGGTTGAGCTTCGCGCGTGTACGGTGATGGCGGACCAGAAGCTTGGACTGTTGGACCAGATGCTGCGCGAAGAGACGGGAACTTTCCTTGTCTTCTCGCGGACGAAGCATGGTGCGGACCGCATTTCGAAGAAGCTGGAGCGGCTTGGGCACGACGTGGATGTGATTCACGGCGATCGCTCGCAGTCGCAGCGGACTGCAGCATTGAAGGGCTTCTCTACCGGCAAGCATCGCGTGCTGGTGGCGACTGACGTTGCGGCTCGCGGTATCGACGTGCAGGACATCGCGCATGTTGTGAACTACGATCTGCCGAACGGTTCGGACGACTTCGTCCATCGCATTGGACGGACTGGGCGCGCTGGAGCGACTGGCGTTGCAACAACGTTTGTGATGCCGCAGGAGCGGTCGGATGCTCGCAAGATGGAGCGCGAGTTGAAGGTCAAGTTCGGATGGCGCGAAGCCGATAAGAACCTTGAGAAAGAAGAGCGCAACAAGCCTCTCGATGTCTCCAATACCGGTAACGATCTGCTTTCGTTGGAGACGCGTTCGTGGAAATCGGGCGATGCATCAGCGCAGACCCAAGCGAGAAACATTGGCACCAGCCCATACAAGGGCAGCAACGGAAACGGCTTTCGCAGCCGTGCCGGAGCAGGTGGCCCATCCGCCGGTCGTAGTGCAGGTAGCCGTGGACGTTCTACCAGCAGCCGTCCGGGCAGCAGCCGTACGGGTCCCGCTCGTCGCGGGCAATAGTCGGTATTGATGTCGTCGCAAATCATAGATTTGCGTTTTCGCCAGAGCTCCGTTCCGCGCGCCAACTAGCCGCCGAACGGAGCTTTTTCGCATCCAAAATTTCATGTCAGATGCGATGCCTAACTTTGCGCAAATGCGCAAACTGGTCCGAAACGATAAGGCCTTTGTTCTGCGAATTGTGCAGCCGGGACTTGCCGGGTTGATGGATGGGTCGGTGTCTACGCTGGCTCCGATCTTTGCGACTGCGTTTGCGACGCATAATTCGCACACGGTTTTTCTGATTGGTGCGGCTTCAGCGGTTGGCGCTGGGATCTCGATGGCGTTCTCGGAAGGTTTGTCGGATGACGGCGAACTGACGGGGCGCGGCAATCCTGTGTTCCGCGGAATTGTGACCGGGCTGATGACATTCATCGGTGGGTTTCTGCACACGCTGCCGTTCCTGATTCCGAATGTGCATACGGCGCTGACGTGGGCTTATGGTGTTGTTGGGATTGAGCTGGTCGTGATTGCTTTGATCCGGCATAAGTACTTCGGGACGAGCTTCGCACTGAGCTGCCTCCAGGTGATTGTGGGCGGGGGCCTGGTGTTTGCTGCGGGTGTGCTGATTGGGCAGGCTTAGCGGCGATAATCCACTGGTGCCTGAATTGCTGACTGTGTGGCGATCCCGGGTCTCAGGATCGAGTTGAGGAACGCTCGCCTGAAGAGCGGGAAGGATTGTCGGCTCGCACTCGTTTGATGATGTGGTGGTGGGTGTATGGATCTCGGTTATTGCGGCGAGGGGTCCGAAAATCACGTCCAGGACGGGATCTGCCATCGGCTGTTCGGGTTCTGGTGCTGCTTGTGGGCTAGTCGCAGATGTACGGGTATCGAGGGCTGTTGGCGGGAAATCCCTCTCGGTAAGGCGCAGGGAGATGTTGGTGGAAGCGAGTTGAAGGCCATATAGAAGTTTACCGGCTCGTTTGGCGTCCACATCGTTTGAGGCGATGCGGGAGATGACGTGGGACAGGGCCTGTTGGAGAGAGATGCGGTCCTCGATGATAGGAAGGCCGAATGCCTGCAGTGTGGACTCATAAAAGCGTGAACGGCGTGACTGGATGGGGCGGCGAGCCGCGACGTGGTAGTAACAGAAAAATTGGTCGCGAAGCGCGGCTACTCCACAGGGCCGGCCTGAAGCGCGGATGTGACGACACTGAAAGCGGACTACGGGCTGATCGGGTGCGGGTTGGACTGTTTTGGACATATGGGTACCCCCGGTATTTTTGCAAAAATCTCAAAACATGTCACTTGTAGCAGGCGGCTGGTTAGGTGTTGGATTAAATACAAAAGCCCGACTCCATGAGCCGGGCTTATTTTGTTTTCTTTCTACATTCGTAACTGTACGCGATTGACCCAAACTGTTACGCCAACTATTTTCGACTATATTTCGCTTTAGTTTGTGTGTCTTGGCGAGTTATTAGCAGATTTACGGGGTTGACAGGATTTGTGGCGGGCTGAGTTGTGACCTTAGCGGCTAAAGCCGCACCATATACGCAAAACGGGTTTCTCTTCGCCGCTGGCATCAAGGTGTTGGCGCCGAGGTTGCTGAGTCATAGCTACGGCGCATGGCCGAACGGGCGGACGTATACATTCCCATCCATCGCGGTGAGACTGTGATGGATGGGGCACTTGAGGGGTGGCGGCGCTGATGCAAAGGAAAAAGCAGATTCCTCCGCTTCGCTGCGGAATGACAAAGAAGGCTGGGCTGCGGAGTGACAACAAGCTTCGCTGCCGATTGACGACAAGCTTCGCTGCGGAATGGCGACAAAGCTGGGCTACGGAACGTTTAACCACAAGGTGGCGAGGCGCGGGGTAGATAGAAAGCTGTAAAATAAGAGAAAAGCTATGATTTCAGTTTCCAATGTGACTATGCGGTATGGGCAGAAGCTGCTCTTTGAGGACGTCTCGGTTACTTTTACGAGCGGGCGGCGGTATGGGTTGACGGGTCCGAATGGTGCCGGCAAGTCTACGTTTATGAAGGTTCTAACGGGCGAAATTGATCCGCAGAAGGGTACTGTCGTGAAGCCGAAGAAGATCGGCGTGCTCTCGCAGGACCAGTACGCGTTCGATGCTTATCGCGTGATCGATACCGTGATCATGGGGAATAAGCCTTTGTGGGCGGCGCTGGCTGAGCGCGAGATCATCTACGAAAAAGCGGAGATGACGGACGAGGATGGCAGCCGGCTGGGAGAGCTTGAGGGCATCGTTGGAGAAGAGGATGGGTACGAGGCTGAGTCGAATGCTGCGATTCTGCTGCAGGGGCTGGACATCGGCGATGAGCTGCATGAGCGCAAGATGAGTGAGTTGCAGGGCGGGCAGAAAGTGCGCGTGCTGCTATGCCAGGCGCTGTTTGGAGAGCCGCAGGCGTTATTGCTGGATGAGCCAACGAACTATCTCGATCTCGATTCGATTTTGTGGCTGCAGGATTTTCTGGTGCGATATAACGGGACGCTGATTACGATCTCGCATGATCGGCATTTCTTGAACTCAGTGTGCACGCATATTGCGGACATCGATTACGAGACGATCATTACGTACAACGGCGGGTACGACGATATGGTCGAGCAGAAGACCGCTATCCGCACGCGCATTGAGAGCCAGAATGAGCAGCGTGAGAAGAAGATTGCGCAGTTGAATGATTTTATTGCACGATTTTCGGCGGGGACACGGTCGAGCCAGGTGAATTCGCGGAAGAAGGAAGTGGAGCGGCTGGCGACCACGGATGTGGCGCGCTCGAATATTCAGCGGCCGTATATTCGGTTTGAGCAGCTTCGGCCTTCCGGTCGGCATGTGCTGGAGATCGAGGAGGTTGCGAAGGCGTATGAGCAAATGGATGGCTCGCCGCTGAAGGTGGTGAATAGGTTTTCGGCGTCGTGCACACGTGGCGACAAGATTGTGTTGATGGGGCGGAACGGACAAGGGAAGTCGACGCTGATCAAAGCTCTGCTGGCGAACGCCGATGGCGTGGAAGAGACGGATGTGTCGATCGATTCGGGCTCAGTGAAATGGGGACATGAGGCCCAGGTTGGATATTTTCCGCAGGATTTGAAGTCATCGATCGAGCTGGGGATGACGGTGAATGACTGGCTGCATCAGTTCGATGAAGCGGCTACGAAGGAAGATATCCGCGGGATATTGGGGCAGATGCTTTTCAAGGGCGAAGAGGGTTTGAAGATGACGGATGCGCTCTCGGGTGGCGAGGCGGCGCGGTTGCTGTTCTGCAAGTTGATGCTGCAGAAGCCGAATGTGCTGGTGCTAGATGAGCCTTCGAACCATCTTGATCTTGAGGCTATCAATGCGCTGAATCTGGCGCTGCAGAAGTATGAGGGAACCGTGCTGCTGGTTACTCATGATTTGGATTTGATTAATGAGGTTGCTACGCGCATTTGGCATTTTGAGGGCGGCCCTGTGGATTTCCGGATTGAGGATTTCAAGGGGCCTTACGCGGAGTATCAGTTGCAGATGGCGGCAGCGAAGTAGGACTTTTACATCCCACCCATCGCAAGGGTGCGATGGATGGGGCACCCGGGCATTTCCGTCCCGATACGTAAGAGCGTTCTACAAAGGTTAGAAGGCGCATAATGTTATACTTTTGGCTACACGCAACCTTGTTTGTAGGGTCTGCGATTCAATTTTGACAAAGGCATGGCGGCCTGAGAGGCACGCTGTGGAGGCACACTATTCCCCCGATTGATAAACGTTCCGCAAAGAGTTTTATCCGTACCAATGAACGAATTCGCGCTCGTGAGATTCGCGTCATTGACGAAAATGGCGAACAACTAGGTGTCATGGCTCCGTTTGAGGCCTTGAAGATGGCCCGCGAGAAGATGCTTGACCTGGTCGAGATTTCTCCGAACGCCGTGCCGCCGGTCTGCAAGATCCAGGACTATGGCAAGTTCCTCTACGAGAAGGACAAGAGCGAACGGGCCGCGCGCAAGAAGCAGAAGATCATTGTCATCAAGGAAGTGAAGTTCTCCGTTACAGTGGACGAGCACGATTACCAGACCAAGAAGAATATGGCGATTCGCTTTCTTGGGGATGGCGATAAGGTGAAGGCCTCACTGCGCTTTAAAGGGCGGCAGATGGCTCATCGCGACCTGGGATACAAAATCATTAATCGGCTGATTTTGGATATTGGGGATGCAGGATTGGTGGAGTTCATGCCTCGTATGGAAGGCACGACGCTGCACGCGATCATTGCGCCTTCGAAGAAGGCCGAGGTCGTGGTGAAAAAGCCGGTTGTGCCGGTCGAGCCGAAGGTGGGCGAGACGGTTTCGGTAGCGAGTGCGCCCGCTCCCGTTCAGGCGTAAGTAGAATTCTTGCGGTTCACAGACCGAGCCTGGAGTTTCTCTTTGGGGGAGACCGTGTGCGCCAAGGGTGGCGTGCATCTACGTGCAGTAAGCTAGGTCGCATACAAAACTCATTGCTTGTCGTCGCATTTTTTTTGGCTTGTGGCTGCTGTTTTTTGGTTCCTTTGGCGATCCAGTGGCTGATCAAGGTCTTTTTCGATAGAGACGCGCGGTACTTCACTTGCTGGTGGGTTTTATTGCTGTCATCGACCGTTTTGACGGGTATCTGGCACGCGGGCTTCCGACCCTACTCCTAACCGTGCGGTAAATTGGCGATACTCGCACGTAAAATCATTGGATGGCGTTTACGGAAGAGTTCGATGTGGTGGTGGTGGGTGCTGGGCACGCTGGATGCGAGGCGGCGATGGCGGCTGCGCGCATGGGACTGCGTACGGCTCTGGTTACGCTGAATCTGGATCTAATTGCGCAAATGAGCTGCAATCCGGCGATCGGCGGGATCGCGAAGGGACACCTGGTGCGCGAGGTGGATGCACTGGGCGGGATCATGGGTGAAGTTGCGGATGCATGCGGGATCCAGTTTCGGCTGCTGAATACGAGCCGGGGGCCGGCTGTTTGGAGTCCGCGGGCGCAGTGCGATAAGGCGCTTTATCGGGTGAAGATGCGGGAGATTCTGGAGGGGCAGAAGAATCTTTTTATCAAGCAGGCTGAGGTGGTTGATGTGGTGGGGGAGGGGATTGAAGAAGCAGATTCCTCCGCTTCGCTGCGGAATGACAAACAAACGGCGCTGCGGAATGACGGACAAACTGCGCTGCGGGATGACGAAAACGGTGTGGGGGAGGGTTTACATCCCACCCTTCGCGATGAGGCTGCGAAGGATGGGGCACCCGTACTTTACGGGCTGGCGGAAGGACGGCGGGTTACTGGGGTGCGGTTGCGGGATGGGCGTGTAATCCATGCGAAGGCTACGGTGGTGACTACTGGGACGTTTTTGAACGGGCTGATTCATTGCGGGGAGCAGCAGTATGCGGCAGGGCGTAGTGGCGAGCCGGCTTCAGTTCTGTTGGGTGAGGCGCTGAAGCGGCTGGGGCTGCGGGAGTGCCGGCTGAAGACAGGTACTCCTCCGCGGCTGGATGGGCGGACGATCGATTGGACGAAGTTTGAGGAGCAGCCGGGGGATGCGGATCCTACGCCGTTTAGTTTTAGAGCTGCGGGCGGGGGCGGTTTACGTCCCACCCTTCACAAAGGCGTGAAGGATGGGGCACCCGTGGATTCGGGGCTGGACGGGGAGAATGTGGGGGTTGTTCGTTCCGCTCAGAATGACAATGCAAGAGATAGTGCTCGAGGGTGGGTGCCGGCGTTGCGGCAGGTGAGTTGCTATATCGCGCAGACTACGCCGGAGACGCTGCGGCTGATTCGTGAGAATGTGCATCGGTCGCCGATGTATACGGGGCAGATTGAGGCGATTGGGCCGCGGTATTGTCCGTCGATTGAGGACAAGGTTGTGCGGTTTCCGGAGAAGACGCAGCACCAGTTTTTTCTGGAGCCGGAGGGATTGAACACACACGAGGTCTACGTGAATGGCATGAGCACAAGCCTGCCGATGGAGGTGCAGTCTGCGATTGTGAAGTCGATTCCGGGGCTGGAGAATGCGGAGATGCTGCGGCCGGGGTATGCGATTGAGTATGACGCGATTGATCCGACCGAGTTGGATCGGACGCTTGAGGTGAAGAAGTTTCCGGGGCTGTTTCTGGCTGGGCAGATCAATGGGACAAGCGGTTACGAGGAGGCGGCGTGCCAGGGATTGATGGCGGGGATCAATGCGGCGCTTTGTGCTCGGGCGGTGCGGGATCGTTTGGACCCCACTCATCGCGATGATGGGGCACCCGGGTTTGTCGGATTTACGTTGGATCGGACTGAGGGGTATACCGGGATTTTGATCGACGATTTGATCTCGAAGGGAACAAATGAGCCGTACCGGATGTTCACTTCGCGGGCGGAGTTTCGGCTGCATCTGCGGATTGATAATGCGGACCGGCGGCTTACTCCGCACGGGCGGCGGCTGGGGCTGATCGATGATGTGGCCTGGGCGGCGTATGAGGCGAAGATGGCGCGGGCGGTGGCTTTCGAGCGATTACTGGTTGCGAGGAAAGTGGATGTAGAGGCGTTGCCGGATTCGTTAAGGCAGGTGTTGCGGGGTGATGGAGATCTGCGCGGGCAGACGTATGCGCAGATGCTGAAGCGGCCGGAGGTTACGGTCGATGCTTTGTGTCCGATGCTGGTGGGAATGATGGATGGTGTGGCGGAGTTCGGGGTCTGGGCGGAGGCGATGCGAGCTTCTTCCATCCCACCCTTTGCGATGGAACCGCAAAAGATGGAGCCCCCGGAGAATGAGGTGAGCGAAGAAAAGCAGATTCCTTCGCTTCGCTACGGAATGACAAACATTAGGATGCCGGCTTGGGTGCGGAACGAGATGAAGACGGTGGAGACGGAGATCAAGTACGCGGGGTATCTTGAGCAGCAGAAGCGGTCGATGGAGAAGCTGAAGCGGGACGAGGGTCGCGTAATTCCGGCGTGGTTCGACTACGAGGCTTGCTCGGGACTGTCGCGAGAGATGGTAGAGACGCTGGGGCGGGTGCGGCCGAGGACGTTAGGGCAGGCGAGCCGTATCCAGGGAGTGACGCCGGCCGCGGTGAGCTTGGTGAACTGCTTTATTGATATTCAGGCGCGTAACCCCACACCTGAGAATCGAGATTCTTTGGCAAGCTCAAGGCAGGTTGTGGAGCACACGCATACGGTGTAGCGATTCTTTACGTCTAGTCTGGCTGGTTGGACGTCTTATAAGTAGGTACATGCGATGACTTCGAAGTTCAGTTCGGCGGTAATGGGAATTGCGTTTGTGCTGGCGGTTGCGATGGGGGTGAGGGCGATGGTGTTTGGACAAGTGAGGACCGAGAAGCTGCCGGCTCCGCTGCTGGATGAACCGCACGGTGCGGCGAATAGCGAGACGGCGGTGTTTGCGGGTGGATGCTTCTGGGGCGTGCAGACTACGTTCCAACGGATCAAGGGAGTGACGACAACAACGGCGGGCTACTCTGGCGGATCGAAAGAGACGGCTAACTATGGGGCCGTGTCGAGCGAGACTACGGGACATGCTGAGAGCGTGAAGATGGTGTTCGATCCGTCAAGGATTAGCTATGGGACGCTGCTGCGCGTGTTCTTCTCGGTGGTTCATGATCCGACGCAGATGAATCGGCAAGGGCCGGATGTGGGGACTTCGTACCGGTCTGCAATCTTCTTCACTTCGCCAGAGCAGGAGAAGATTGCGAATGCTTACATCGCGCAACTGGATGCGTCGAAGGCGTTTCCGAAAAAGATTGTGACCCAGGTGGTGCCGCTGAAGGAGTTCTATGACGGCGAGGACTATCACCAGGATTATGCGGAGAAGAATCCGAACAACCCATATATCCAGGTGTGCGATATTCCTAAGGTGGCGGCGTTGAAAGCGCAGTTTCCGGAGCTGTTTCAGGATTATAAGAAGAAGTAATTCGCTATGAGTCGTTGCCTTCTGTTCAATCGGTGGGTAAGGCGGTATATTTGCGGGCAAAGAGAGGTGTGACTTTGCGCGTGACAACGGTTGTTTGGATCTGGGTGTGTCTGCTTTCAGTGGGGCTGGCGACGGTTTGCGTTGCGCAGCATGCGTCGGTGCCGTTGTGGGCAAATGGGGCGCCGGGGTCCGAGGGCAAGACCGAGCCTGAGGTGATGGCGGCACAGAATCTCGAAGGCGAACATGCTGTGACGAGTATCAACAATCCTTCAATCACGCCGTACCTTGTGCGAGGATCGAAGATGCCTGTGGCAGCAGTGATTATTGCTCCGGGGGGTGGCCATTCGCTGCTGTCAATCGACCACGAAGGTTACGACGTCGCGAAATATTTGAGTGGCCATGGCGTGGCGGCGTTTGTGCTGAAGTATCGGCTGGCGAAGCAGAAGGGTTCGACGTATACGGTCGATGTCGATGAGATGAAGGATATACAGCGCGCGATACGGATGGTAAAGGCGCGGGCGGCGGAGTGGGGTGTCGATCCGGCGCGGGTGGGTGTGATGGGATTCTCGGCGGGCGGGGAACTGGCGGTGAAGGCGGCACTTGCGAATGACGCCGTCAATGCGAGCGCGGCCGATCCGATCGATCAGCAGAGCGACAAGCCGGCGTTTGAGGCGCTGATGTATCCGGGCGGACTGACTCCGGAGATTGCGGCGAAGGTGACGAAGGATATGCCGCCGGCGTTTATGCTGTGCGGGTCGGACGATCGCGACACCATTGCATTGCAATTGCCGGAGTTGTTTGTCGCGATGAAGAAAGCGGGCGTGTCGGCGGAATTGCATGAGTACGCGGGCGTGGGGCACGGGTTCGGGATTCGGCTCAGCGCGCGCGGGGGCGTGGCTGAGTGGCCCGACGTATTCGTACAGTGGATGGATACGAAGGGATTTCTGCGGGTAAACTAGTGGGCGGCTACCAGATGCGGCGTACACCGAATTGGTCGAGCTTAGCGTCTTTGCTGATGACTGGAATGTCGAGAGCAAGGGCCTGAGCCGCGATCATTCAATCGAATGGGTCGCCGTGGTCAGGGGTGAGACGCCCCGCGCGGAGGGCGGTCTGGGCGTCGATGGGAAGAAGGGTTTAGCCGATTTCGTCCAATGCTTCGACAAAGCGTTGTTCCAACGCTTTCCCTTCAGGAAGCTTGCCAAATCGAACTTTGGTTGCGATCTTCCAAGCAGAAGCTGCGGAGACGACGATCTCAATAGTCTCGTTTGTCATGATCGCCGTCGCCTCCCTGCTAAGCGAAGCACGTGAGATGAAGGACTAAAGGAGAGCGTGGGTGTCGAGCAGGACCGTCATTCGTCCTCGCCGTTTCAGCCCTTCGGGAGCGGATCAAAGATGGCATCGGTCGGGACGTAGCCGGGAATTTCCATCGAGCCGAGGCGCCTCTTTGCGACCGGTTGTAGGGCTTCAAGTTTGGCCACGGGAACCTTCTTGCGGCCGGAGGTAATGATGACGTTTCGCCCTTCTGCGCCTTCTTGACGAGGGCGGAGAGGTTGGTTTTAGCTTCAAAGATGGTAGCGCTGACCATAGGTTCTTCCTCAGGCTGCTATGCTAACTTAGCTAAGATAGGCCATAAGTAAAGACTCGTTGGCTGATTGTCATAGGGCCGATTGAAGCGACACGACTGCTACTGGGTTACTTCGCCTTCAGGTTCGTCTGTGGGGTTTTCGATCTCGGCGTGAAAGCCTTCTAGAAGGCGTTCGACGAAGGCTTCGGTGTCGGTTTCGGGATGCTGGATTTGTTGAGCGAGGGCGATGTGGCGGGCCAGGTCGGCGAGCACGATGCCCCAGGCGAAGGGGTCTTCCCATGCGCCAGAGCGGATGCTGACGTGCTGGCCCTGCTCGGCGATCCAGACGCGCAGGACTTCGAAGGAGGCCTTGTCGCGGGCGGCGGCGGGTGGGATGTCGAGTTGCTTGATGGGTGCCATAGTTGACACATCTCCTTCTGGGACTTCTTGTAGCCGATCTTTGTGAGGACTGGCAGCCATTCGGCTTCGTGCTAGCGGGGTAGGATAAAGACTAGCTCTGTTTAGCACAGGAATTCGCCGATTTCCTAGGTGCTTTTCTGTATACCCTTTGACTATAGCCGCTACACAGTGCGCATATAACCCTGCGCCCAGTCTGGAACGTCCGTTGGCAACATATCCACACATAATCGATAGCAAAGGAATGCCCGAGTCGATCCACGTCGAAAAAGTAATTCTCGGCGCAATGATGGTTGATCCGGTCGCAATAACGGACGCGACAATGGTCCTCGCTTCTGAAGACTTTTCGCTGGACTCCCACCAAAAGATCTACAAGGCGATTTTGCAGCTAGTAGAGGTTGGGTATGCGGTTGACTATGTGACGGTCTCAGAAGCGCTCGCCAAGAACCGAG
This sequence comes from Granulicella sp., assembly GCA_025357875.1. Taxonomy (GTDB): domain Bacteria; phylum Acidobacteriota; class Terriglobia; order Terriglobales; family Acidobacteriaceae; genus Edaphobacter. The sequence goes on along the minus strand of JANYLK010000152.1, from coordinate 25,245 downwards.
AGCTTGATTCGATTGGCGGCCGGGCATACCTCGCGGAGCTTAGTGAAGGCCTTCCTAGAAAACTGAGCGTTGAAAGTTACGTTCGGATTGTCAGGGACAAAAGCCTTCTGCGGCAGCTGATGAGTGTATGTGATCTAGGCATGTTGGAGGCCGCCGATCAGACCACTGAAGCCTTAGAGGTATTGAATGATGTGAGCAATCGGCTCATGGAGATTTCGGATCGAGCCATTGTCAGAACCTTTTCAGGAATTCCCGACATCGTGAAGGAGTCTTTTGGGTCGATCGACCAATTGTATGAGCAAGGACGCGAGATTACAGGCTTAGCGACGCACTTCATCGAGCTTGACCGAATGACAAGCGGATTGCAGGCGTCAGAACTAATTATTATTGGTGCGCGGCCTTCGATGGGTAAGACGGCGCTGGCGATTAACATTGCGCAAAATGCGGCGATACGCGATGGCAAAGTGGTGGCAGTTTTCTCGCTGGAAATGTCAAAGGAAAGTCTGCTCCGGCGCTTGCTGGCGAGTGAGGCGCAGGTCAATTCCCGCAAAATGCAACAGGGGTTTCTTGCCAAGGATGACAAAGGTAAGTTGAACAGCGCACTGGGCCGGCTGATGGAGTCGAAGCTGTTTATCGATGACACGCCTGGGATTACTCTGCCTGAGATGCGAGCCAAGGTGAGGCGCCTGAAGCAGAAGGAGGGCCGGCTGGACCTGATCGTGATCGATTATCTGCAACTAATGGGAGGGTCGACGCCTGCAGGCAGAAAGGGTTTTGAGAACCGCACTCAAGAGGTTTCGTCTATTTCACGAGGATTGAAGTCTCTGGCCAAAGAGATGAAGGTGCCAGTGCTTGCAGCCGCCCAGCTTTCACGCAGCAACGAGCAGAGGACCGGCGATAAGAAGCCGCTGCTGAGCGATCTGCGCGAGTCGGGGTCGATTGAACAGGACGCGGATGTGGTCGCGTTCATCCATCGCGAGGAATATTACGACCGCGAGAATGAAGACCTGAAGGGTAAGGCGGAGATCATTGTGGCAAAGCAGAGAAATGGGCCTACCGGGAGTGTCCACCTGCTGTATCTATCGGACTTCACGCTGTTCGCGAACCCTGCGACGGGAGATGCGGGTGGTTACTAGCGAATGCGTGTGATTTTGTTTGGTGCGACTGGGATGGTTGGGCAGGGCGTGTTGCGGGAGTGCGTGCTCGACTCGGATGTGGAGGCAGTGGTGTCCGTGGTGCGGCGCGCCTCGGGGCCAAGCCTCGGGCGGAGAAGCGAGAAAGTATGCGAAGTAGTTACAGATGAGTTCTATGACTTTTCGAGGGTTGAAGGTGAATTTTCGGGATTCGACGCGTGCTTCTTTTGCCTGGGAGTTTCGTCCGTCGGGATGAATGACGCGGAGTATCGGCGGGTGACGTATGACCTGACGATGGCGGTGGCGCAGGCGGTGCTGCGGCAGAATCCGACGACTGCGGGCGGTGGCATGACGTTCATTTATGTGTCGGGTGCGGGGACGGATTCGACCGAGCGTGGGCGCGTGATGTGGGCGCGGGTGAAGGGCGCGACAGAGAATGCGCTGCTGGCACTGGGGTTCAAGGCGGCGTATATGTTTCGGCCGGGAGCGATTGTTCCGCTGCATGGAATCACTTCAAAGACTAAGTTGTATCGGGTAGCGTACACGGTGCTGCGGCCGTTCCTACCGCTGCTGCTGCGCAGGTTTCCGCGGTATGTGACAACGACGGAGCAGGTGGGTCGGTCGATGCTTGCGGTGGCGAAGCTGGGGTACCCGAAGCCGGTACTGGAAGCGGTGGACATTGCAAACGCGTGAGGGTGCGGCGTTAGGGCGGAGACGGTGAATAGCTGGATTGAGATTTCGGAGGAGCGGCTGGCGGGAAATTTCCGCGTAGTTGCGGCGGCGGTTGGTGCCCAGACGGACGTGCTGGCAGTGGTGAAGGCGGATGCGTATGGGCATGGGGCTGAGGTGTGCTGTGTGGCGCTGGCGCGGGCAGGCGCGAAGTGGCTCGGTGTGGCGTGTGCGAGCGAGGGAGCGCAGGTGCGGTTGGCGCTGAATGCGGCGGGATTTGTGGCGGAGGATGCGCCTAAAATTTTGGTGATGTGTGGATTCATGCCGGAGGATGTGTCGGCGATTGTGAAGTACGGGTTGACCCCGGTGGTGTGGACAGCGGAACAGGTTGGGTGGCTTGCTGGGACGGGTGCGGGAGTACATGTCGAGGTGGAGACGGGGATGGGGCGGCAGGGAGTTCGTCCGGGTGCAGCGTTAGATGAGGTACTCGATGCGATGGGCGAAGTGGGGATAGGCCTGGATGGGATGTTGACGCATTTCTGCGCGGCGGAGGTGGCTTGTTCGGAGAGAACTCAGGCGCAGGAACGGCGGTTTGAGGTCGCGATTGCACAGGTGCGGGAGCGAGGCCTGACGCCGAAGTGGGTGCATGCCGGAAGTTCCTCTTCGGTGGACAATCCTGCGCAGTCGTCACCGTGGTTGGTTGAGTTGGCGAAGACGGTGGGAGCGCGTGCGATGGTGCGCTGCGGGATTGCGTTGTATGGATATTGCTTGCCGATTGAGGGCGCGAATGATGGGCCGAAGCTGCGACCAGCGGTGAAGCCGGTGATGACCTGGAAGACTCGCGTGGTGGATGTACGCGAAGTCTTGGCTGGCGAGACTGTGGGATATAACGCGACCTATACCGCGCAAGGGCCGATGCGGCTGGCGTTGCTGCCGGTGGGGTATTCGGATGGATTGCGGCGGGAGCTTTCTTCGACGAACGCAAAGCCGGGTGGTTGGGTGATGATCGTTGACAAGCGCGCGGCGATTGTGGGGCGAATTTCGATGAACTTGACGATGGTTGATGTGAGTGCGATCGACGGTGTGCACGTTGGCAATGAGGTAGTGCTACTCGGCGATGGGGTGACGGCGGACGATCATGCGCGGCCGGCAGGAACGATCTCGTATGAGATTCTTTGCGGTGTGCGCGCGGGATGATGGGACGAATACCCGGCCCACTTTGACAGGACGAATCCGAGATAACCTGAGGGCTCGGCAGCTGTGTCAGTACAAGCCCGCAACGTGGTAAGTTTTTTGGATGCGCTTCCGAATTGGAAAAGTCCTTCTCGCCGCCGTCTTTTTTGTCTCTGCCACAGCTTTCGTGTATGCGGCGCCCGTCTCGATTGAGGCTCGCATTGCTGCACAGAACGCGCTCTTCGAAGAGAGGTACCAATCCGACTTGAAGAACGCGCCGGAGGCTGCGACGGCTTTTGGCGAATATCGCTATAACGACAAGCTCAACGATGATTCGTTGGCGCAGGTAGAGCGTGAACATGCGTTGGACTTGGATTTCCTGACGCGGCTGAAGGCTATCCCGACCGATGGCTTTCCGGAGCAGGACACGCTTTCGAACCAGATCATGATGCGTACGTTGCAGCAGCGGATCGACAACTACGGCTTCAAAGAGTTCGAGATGCCGGTGAACCAGATGAGTGGTCCGCATCTGTCCTTCTCAGATATGCCGAACGCGGTTCCGCTGGATTCGGTGCAGCACTACGAGGATTACATTTCACGGCTGCACCAGATTCCGCAGGCGTTCACGCAGACCGAAGAGGTGATGCGGGCCGGGATGAAGGATGGCTTGATGCCGGTGAAGTTCCTGCTGGAGAAGATTCCTGCGCAGTGTGATGGCATCGTCGCCGCCGATCCGTTTCTGAATTCGACCAAGAAGTATCCCAGCAGCATCGCGGCCGAAGATCAGCAGCGGTTGACGAAAGAGATTACCGACGCGGTGAACGCAGATGTACTGCCGGCTTACAAATCGTTTGCGGCTTTTGTCACGACGGAGTATGCGCCGCATGGGCGCACGACGCTGGCGGCGACGTCGCTGCCCGACGGCAAGGCGCGCTACCAGAATTACATTCGCAGCCGCACCACGACGAACCTGAGTCCGGACGAGATTCACAAAATCGGCCTGAGCGAGATCGACCGCATCGAGGGAGAGATGCTGGTGATCGCGAAGAAGGAAGGGTTCGCCGACCTCGCCAGCTTCCGCGCATCGCTGAAGACGAACCCGAAGTACATGGCGACTTCGTCTCAGCAAATTGTGGACGACTTCAGCAAGTACATTGCGCAAATGCAGCCGAAGCTGCCGGAGCTTTTCAATGTGCTGCCGAAGAGTCCAGTGACGGTGGAGGCGATTCCGGCATTCCAGCCGGGGCAGGCGACGCACTATCAGGGCGGCACTCCGGACGGCAAGCGGCCGGGACGCGTATCGGTTCAGACCGCCGATCCGACGCACCGTTCGATGATCGATGATGAGGCGGTCGCGTATCACGAGGGCGTTCCCGGCCACCACATGCAGATTACGATTGCGCAGCAGTTGACGGGCTTGCCGAAATTTCGCAATCACACGTTCAACTCGGGCTACATCGAGGGTTGGGGTCTGTACTCGGAGCAGCTTGGCAAAGAGATCGGCTTCTACCAGGATCCGGTTTCGGACTATGGGAGGCTGTCGTCGGAGCTGTTTCGTGCTGTGCGACTGGTGGTCGATACCGGGATTCACTCGCAGGGATGGACGCGCGATCAGGTTGTCGACTTCTTCCGCAAGACGGGTGCGGTGGACGAGCTAACTTTGCAGGCGGAGACGGATCGCTACATCGCTTGGCCAGCGCAGGCGCTGAGCTACAAGCTTGGGCAGCTGAAGTTTCGCGAACTTCGTGCGCGGGCGCAGAAAGAGCTGGGGCCCAGGTTCGACATTCGCGCCTTCCATGACGAGATGCTGGGCGGCGGCGTGCTTCCGCTCGATCTGCTGGATGCGCGCACGGATAAGTGGATCGCCGCGCAGAAGGCTGCAGGGAAGGGTGCGGCGGGCGAGTGAGCGCAGCGATGTGCGATTTGCTTCGGGGTGGCGTGCGCCGTTAAGATCGGTGGGTTGGCAATGAGGGGATTATCGATTATGGAGAACAACGCGGCTCGCCGCACGGAAGACATTGCGCTGGATCTGCTGAAGTTTGTGGCCGCGCAGGCGCATGTAGGCACCAAGGCTACGGGTGGGACTGGATTTGGCGTGGCGGCTTCGTCGAAGCCGGATGACCAGGTGACGGAGTTGCTGGGGCTCTATGGGCGGTGCAGGCAGGCGGTTGAGGGTCCGGTGAAGTAGTGCCGGAAGCAGCGATCAGCGAACAGACAACGGGGAACGGGGTGCCGCTGCGGGTGGCGGTGGTGGGCGCGGGAGCGTTCGGGCGCAACCATCTGCGGGTGTATCGCGAGCTACAGCAGGGTGGATATCCGGTTGAACTGACCGCGGTGATCGATCCGAATGAAGCCGCGCGGGCTGCTGCTGAGGCGAAGTTCGACGTGCGCGGCTTCGCGACGATTGAGGCGTGTATGGCAGCGGCACGCGCCGAACTGAAGCGCGTGGATGCGGCTTCGGTATGTGTGCCAACGGTGCATCATGCAGCCTGCGCGAGGGCGCTGATGGCGTGCGGCATCGACTTGCTGATTGAGAAGCCGCTTGCGGCGAGCCTTGCCGATGCCGATGAGATTGTCGCGTTGGCGCGTGAGCATGGGCGCATCGTGCAGGTCGGGCATCTGGAGCGATTCAACCCTGCGGTGCGGGCGGTGCGACCGCTGCTGAATCGGCCAATGTTCTTCGAGGTGCATCGGCTGAGCGTGTTTACGCCCCGTTCTCTGGATGTGGATGTGGTGCTGGACCTGATGATTCACGATCTGGACATTGTGACGAAGTTGGTCGGTAAGCCAGTGCGCGAGGTGCGTGCGGTGGGACTACCGGTGCTGTCGAAGAAGGTCGACATCGCGAATGTTCGGCTGGAATTCGGGAATGGATGTGTCGCAAACTTTACGGCCAGCCGGGTGAGCACGGAGCGGGTGAGGAAGATGCGATTCTTTCAGCCGCACCAGTATCTTTCTCTCGATTTCGCGCGGCAGGATCTGCTGATGATCGACGTGTCCGCAGCCGCGGGCATGGACATGGCGCAGATGGCTGCGCTGGCGGAAGCGGCCGCGAAGGCAGGCGGACATCCTTCGATGGGTATGGAGCTGCGCAAAGTTCCGGTGGAGGCGGGTGAGCCTCTGCGGCTCGAAATTGAGGCGTTTCTTGAGGCGGTGCGGACGCGCAATCAGCCGGTGGTGACGGTGGAGGATGGCCGGGCGGCACTGGCATTGGCGCTGGATATCAATGCGTCGATTGCGGAGCATGCGCGGCGCACGGGTTTGTAGAGGCGCTGACGGGATCATCCATATTCTGGATGGTGTAGTTCGCGGGGATGGGGCCGAGATCGAACTGGTCGTCGGGGAGTTTCTGGTTGAAACTGGTCTTCTTGACGAGGACGATGGTGAGGTCGAGTTCGTCGAGCGGGCGCTGAATCTCGATCTTTGAGGGAAAGTTGATGTCGCCGAACTTTTGATAGTTTGAATAGAACGCCTGCGTCTCGACTTTGCCTTCGGCGTTGTAAATGTCCTGGCGGTAGGGCAGCAGGTCGACGCGGCTGATATGAATCACATGCAGGGTTTTAGCGACCTGGTTCTCCGGCTGCGAGAGGAAGTCGATGTCGTAGTCCGGCTCGTTGATAATATCCTTGCGCTTCTTTGGATTGGGTACGTCGCGGCTGTCCTGGGTCATGGAAACAACCTGATCCGGTTCCTTGCCATGCATCAACAGGGAGTCGAGTATGACGGCCGGCCGCAGGCTGTAGAGGCCTTTTTGCGAGGTGTTGGTGACGACGTCGGAGCCGATGATGGCGCAGTTGTTAAGTGAAATCAGCATCTTGAAGGTCTTGCCGTCGGAGACCATGTCGATGGCTCGACTGCCCAGAAGCGGGAGCTTCAGAATCACGTTGATCTGTTGAGGCTTGCCGATGATGATGTTGCCGCTGAAGGGGGAGTAGCACTTCACCTCACCCTTGGAAGCGCCGCCGGTGCAGGCTGTGACCTGAACGAAAGCGGTCATGGTGTGAATTGCGGCGTACCGCTCGTCTACTTGCTTAAGAAGCTGATCGAGGGTGGCATTGAGAACAACGTCTGGCGGATGCGTCTTTAGAACGCTGTGCCTGTGGACCAGACAGCCGGTAAGAGCCGAAGTCAGGGCCAGGAGACCGATGGAGACAGCTTGTCTTAACTTTCTGATCCGTCTAGTCCTCATGAGCACAAACTTCAAGTATATCTGCCGGCGGGCCTCGCTTGCGGGGTCAAGGGTGGGAACGCTGAGCAATGATAATGAGATGCGATGGGACCGGGGCACGCTTCGAACCTATTTTCGATGCGCTCGATGACCCTTTGGCGTAATTCGCCGATTGGGCTTTGCGGATGCTGGATGAAGAGGCTTCGCAGGCGGTGGCCGACCGATGGAGCGGCGGTAGGATTCCACCTGCTCCGAGTGCTCTTTGAGCGTGACCGAGAAGCGGCTGTGGCCCTGGGCATCGGCGACGAAGTAGAGATAGTCTGTGCTGGCGGGCGCGATGGCGGCTTTGAGCGCCGCTATGCCGGGATTGCAGATGGGGCCTGGAGGCAGGCCCGCGCGGCGATAGGTGTTGTACGGCGAATCGGACTGTAGGTCGGAGGCGAAGATGGCTCCGCGGTAGCGGCCACTGAGCATGGCAGCATAGATGATGCTGGGATCGGTTGCCAGTGGCATGTTGTGCGCGAGGCGGTTTTCGAAGACGCCGGCGACCAGAGGGCGCTCGGAAACTTGCTTTACCTCCTTTTCGACCAGGGAGGCGAGGATGATAGTGCGAGCGAGATCGGGGTGGTTGGAGAGGCCGAGTTTACCGGCGACCTGGCGAAATCGCTTGACCATGGCGGCGAGAACGTCAGACGGCACGACGTGGCGGGCAAAGCGGTAGGTATCGGGGAAGAGGTAGCCCTCGAGCGAGGCTGCGTTGGGGGAGAGGTCGGCGATGAGGGCGGTCTGGCTGCGAGCTGCGCTCAGGAAGACGTCGCGCTTGCCTAGACCGGCAAATTCAACCGACTGCGCGATTTCGAAGATGTTGTAGCCTTCAGGAATGGTGAGGGCGATGGTGTATACGTCGCCCTGGACAATGCGGTCGTAGACCTCGATGGCGGATGCGGGGCGGTTAAAGCGGTACTCGCCGGCGATGAGCTTACCGCCCTTGATAGCGCGGAGCAGGTCGAAGGCATAGCGGTTGCGCAGGACGCCGCCGCGTTCGAGTTGAGCAGCGATGGCTTGGGTCCCGGTGCCTGGGGCGATGTCGATGTAGATCGCGTTGTTGTCGGATGTGCCGTCGGTGGGGCCAATGGGCAGGTAGACGGCGTAGGCCGCGAGCGCGGCGCACACCAGCGCAATCAGAAGAAGGAATGCGAAAAACTTCAAGCCGGGCCTTTCGTCCAAGCGATTGCACTGGGCAAGCGTTGGCATGGGTTCGACTGTGAGTCGACTTCCTACCTTATTTTACGTTGTGTGACTGGAGTGGCGGGAAGAGGCGCCGGACAGACACCCTGAATGCGCAGAAGTGCGTTACCGCCTGCACAGTCTAGTGGTGGAGAAGCCTTTCAAATCTGGCGGCGAGCTCTTCTTCGGGGATGAATTTCTGGGTGGGAGCGGGACGCGACGGGGGATAGTAGTCAGCGTCGCAGTTGAGCAGAAATTGTGCAGCATCGACGAGTACCTGAGCGCACGGCTTACCCGTATGGATCGAGATGAGCTCGATTTGCGCCACCTGGTCGTAATTCAGATCAACGTTCATACGATAACCCTACTCGACGGACCTGGAGGAATGTCAACTAAACTCTGGTAACCTGCGGCGGCGGTTCCAAAAGGGGATTATCGGCAGGCCCGCCACGACTGCCTGCCACAACAGGGGGCTGAGGCCTAGGCGTCGCAACCGACCCAACCTCTGTAGAATAACGAGGTCGAAGTCGCTGAATTTATAGCCGGCTTCGAATTGCAATTCGGAAGGGTGGAACACAATGGCATCGACGATGGCAACGATTGTGGCGTTGAAGGATGTACATACGCAGTTGAAATCGCGCATGGAGAAGACGGTGGAAGACTTTCGGGCAAACCTGCTCTCGACCCGTACCGGCCGCGCGAGCGTACACATGCTCGACCAGGTGAAGGTGGATTATTACGGGACCGACACGCCGATCTCACAGGTGGCCCAGATTTCGACGCCCGAGGCGCAACTGATTCTCGTAGTGCCGTGGGAGATGAGCATTGTGCCCGCGGTGGAGAAGGCGATCCGCACTAGCAACCTCGGCTTCAACCCGATGCATGACGGCAAGGTCATCCGAGTACCTATTCCTCCGATGAACGAGGAGCGGCGCAAGGATGCCGTCAAAAATCTTGCGGGCGTGCTGGAAGATCACAAGACCGCGATTCGCAATATTCGCCGCGATGGCAACGACCAGGTGAAGAAGGCCGCGAAAGATAAGCTGATCTCGGCGGATGACGAGAAGCGCGCGAATGATGAGATTCAATTGCTGACTGATGCAGAGATCAAACGGATCGAAGACCTGTTCAAGGCTAAGGAAAAAGAAGTTATGACAGTCTGATTAGCTGGTGTGATCGAGGACGATCTTCCAACCCTGGTCGGTCTTTTCGAAAACGAGAGAAAAGATGCCGTCGGCATTGCCGCCATCCCTCTTTGGGCGATCGAGGTGGTACTTGCCCAGGCAAACCACGAAGGTGTCGCTGAGCGGATGCACTTCAAGTTCCGTGAATGCAAGGGTTCCCATGGTCGCGCGGGTGGGGTAGTTGTGCTTGTAGTCCTCGAAGATCTGCGCGTATCCCTTTGATATTTGCCGGCCGACGAAGAGAGTGTCGGGCGAGTCCTTATATCCCTTGACGTAGCCTTCGAGATCGCCGGAGTTCCACGACTTTTCTTGCGCCAGCAAAGCCTTAACCACGTCCAATTCCATTCGCGACGCGGTGTGCAGCGAATTTTCTGGCTTTTGCGCTATCCCCGCTCGACCGCCGGCGGCAAAAGTCAGAGCCAGCCCAACTGCCAGCGCGTAAACCGCACTCCACCCCAAATTGCGAAACATCTTCCCTGCATGGCCCGGCCGACTACCCTTCATACCTAAACCTCGTGTGCAAAAGTGTAAACCGCGCGTTGCGGCAGGTTGTCACGAACATGTCAGCAGGGCGTCTATTCGGTGACGTGCGGCACTACTACGCCAGTCCGGTGGACTCGGCCTGCTCGCGCGCGTGATAGCTGGAGCGGACAAGGGGGCCGCTCTCCACGTGGCGGAAGCCCATCGCGAGAGCCTCGTGCTTGAGGAAGGCGAACTCGTCGGGTGTGTAGAAGCGCTGCATGACGAGATGGTCGCGTGAAGGCCGCAGATACTGCCCTATCGTGAGAATGTCGACATGGCGGTCGGCGAGGTCGCGGAAGACGGCGAGCAGTTCGTGGATCTCCTCGCCCATGCCGACGATGATGCCTGTCTTCGTGATCTGCGGATGGCCAGCTTCGGCGGCCATCTCTTTGGCGCGGCGCAGAAATTCCAACGAGCGTTCATAGCGGCCGCCGGACTTGGCGATGCGGTAGAGACGCGGCACCGTCTCGATGTTGTGATTCAAGATCTCCGGCCGCGCATCGACCACCATGCGCAGCGCCTCATCGACGCCTTGAAAATCTGGTGTCAGCACTTCGACGCGGCACCCTACAGCCTGCAAGCGAATTTCGCGAATCACTTCGACGAAGGCCCGCGCCGCGCCCAGGTTATCGTCATCCCGGTTCACGCTGGTGATGACCGCGTGGGCCAGTCCAAGCTGCGCCACCGCATACGCTACACGCCGAGGCTCGTCGAAGTCGATTGGCTCGGGCCTACCCTTGGGTACCGCGCAGAATCCGCAGCGCCTGGTGCACATATTGCCGAGCATCATGAACGTTGCCGACTTCTGATTCCAGCATTCGCCGAGGTTGGGGCACTGCGCGCTCTCGCAGACGGTGTGCAGGTTCAGGTCGCGGGCCAGCTTCTTCAGATTGTGGAAAGTCTCACCACCGGGCGCGCGCGCCTTCAACCACTCTGGCTTGCGCACAGGTCGGCGCGGCGAGAGGTCGATCTGGATCAGTTCTTCAGTGGTCGGCGGAGTCATCTGTCTAAATTGTATCGCTTGCGCCCATGCGGCTTGCAAAGTAAGCGCTAGAGCAAGCGTTCCCGCGTCTCCCGACGTACCAGGTAGAGAAAGAACACCAGCACAAATAGTCCGCGCACCAGGAAGAAGCCAGCGTGAGTTCGTGAGAAGTAGAAAAAGTCTCCGCTGGCGAATAATAGACAGCCGGCAGTCACCAGCGCCCAACCCCACTTCTGCAGTCGCAGCAACCCGAAGATGCCTGCCGCCAGCAGCGTACACAGAATTAAAATGGTCGACTTGGCACGGCCCGTGCCATATGCGCCACGCAGACAGGCATACACGTTGATCATGGTCATGAAGATCATGAACATGCAGACGCCGGCGATGCCCGGCAGCATCTGGCCCTTCATGCTTACGCGCGGCTCGCGCTCATCTATCTCGCTCATAGCGTATGCAGATAGGCCAGCAGGTCTTCGCGATCTTGCGCAGTCATGCCGCGTCCCGAAGCGGGCATCATGCCTCTTCCATAGAGGATCACGGACAGCACGCGGTCGTCGTTGGCCGGTGCGCCGCTTTCCAGATATTGCTTCTTGAATATGCCTCGCAGCGACTGACCCTGCAGTGGCTGATTGGTGCGGTCATTATGGCACTGCGCGCAACGTAACTGGTAGATGTCATGCCCGCTCATCTGCTGCTGATTGAGCTCCGACAGCGGAGTCGGCGGCGGCAGTTTCGTACATCCCACCGCGGCCGCAATCATCATCGCTACGGCCACGCCCAGCAGCGCTCTTGCAATTTGTCTCATAGCCCTCCATTGTCGCATCCGGCTACTTAGCCCAGAAAGCATCGACGGTCTTCAGCCATTCCTGCGCCATCAGGGCGTGGCCGGCGTAGGTGGGATGCACGCCGTCCCAAGTCCAGTGTTCCGCGGGAGCCTTGGCGATCGCGGTATCCATTGCCTGTTGATAGTGCACGACCGGCAAGTGATACTTTGCGCCCATCCGACTGACGACGACCTGTCGCTTTTTCATCTCAGTCATGTTCGCGGCGAAGTCTGCCTTCTGCTTGCCGACAGGCAGCAGGAACGGTTCGCCCAGCACTATCTTGGTGGTGGGCAGCGCAGCAATCGTCTCGGACAGCAGCTTGTCGTAGCCGGTCTCAAATTGCTCGAGCGTCACTACGCGATCGCCGGTCGCCAACAGATCGTTAACGCCGATCAGGATGCTAAGAAGCTGCGGATGCGGGGCTATCGTGTCGGCTTCCCAGCGTGCTGCAAGGTCAGGAATGCGGTTTCCACTGATGCCTCGATTGAGGAACACGAGCTCGCGCTCCGGTGACTCGACGCCAATCTGCGCAGCGAGAATGTAGGCGTAGCCCTGGCCCATGATGTGGTTGTAGTCGCTGCCGGTGCGCTGGCGGCCGCCGTCGGTGATTGAGTCGCCCTGAATTAGAATGACATCGTGCGCATGAAGAAAGGGCAGCGCACTCTGCGCCGCTGTCCCCTGCGCGGTTGCTGCTTCTGAGGCATTCATCAGGCCGAGGCACGCGATCGCAAAATACAAAAGTCTGTGCATTCCGCAATCCTACCTGCGCGACTCACTACATGATTCTCAGGCATGGCCGAGCATCTTTGTCGCAAAGGCTTGCCATGCCGAGGTAAATCCAATCGGTACGCGAGCGAGGTGCACCACGATGACAAACACCGAGGCCCATATTGTGGCCTTCTGAATTTTGCGCAGGGACACGAGATCGTACAGCATCACCACCAACAGGAACGCGAATGGAACGAGGTCCTGCAGCTTCGGATTCGTCTGGAAGAAAGCGATCGGCCAACGACCTACTGCTGCGTCGATGAGGCCGATCGTTGCGATCAGGATAAAGCGTTTGTGCGCAGCCGGCTGCCGTCGCGCTCGATACGCGAAGAAGACCAGAACGCTGAACACCAGCATGTCGCTGATCGGCACGACGTAGAAGGTTTTGGCGGTGAGGCCGAGGGGGGCGGAGCCACGTCGCAGCGCATCGGTCGACGCCAGCAGGCCGAGCACGACCATCGCGCAGGCCAGAAAGAATCCGGCCAGCCCCAGCGTTCTGTGCCATTGAATCTTCTTCGCGGATACCAGTCCGACCTGCACGGCCAGCAGAACCATCCACAATGTAAAGGCGGCGCCATGCACATGGATTAGAAGGTTTGGCAGCGGCGCACGAACCATCCCGGCCATGTAATAAGTCTTCGAAAAGCCAAAGAGCACCGAGGCCCAAAGCACTACGACCATGGTGAAAAAAAAGGCGCGGTCCCATGCCGGATTCTTTGGCCGCGTCATGCTCACAACCTGTTGCCGCATTGCGTCTGTTGCCACGTTGAACCTCCTGAGATTGCAGAATCAGGCCCGGCACATCTAAATTTCTCGGTAGGAGAAGTATGCCTCACTGAGCATTCGGCGGCGAATTAAATCATGTTGAAAAGAATCGGATGCGCTACTCGGCTGCGGCGACGGCGGCGACGATTTTATCCATCGCGTCGCGGTCGGCATTGGTTTCGGGAAGATGGTTGCCGACCATGATGGAAAAAATTATGGTGCGGCCACTCGCACAGCCGAGATAACCGCTAAGCGCTCGCGCCTCGCCAAGTGTGCCCGTCTTGGCGAAGACGTGGTCTTTCAGGGGAGCCTTGCCAAAGCGAGTCTCTAGGCTGCCATCGACACCGCCGACCGGCAGGCTGCCTTTCCACTCGGCAAACCATGGCTGCGTTGTCGCGAACTGCAAGAGTTTCGCGGTGGCGCGGGGCGTGACCAGGTCGTGACCGCTGAGACCGGAGCCGTCGAAGAAGACGAAGTCGTCCTTGTCGATACCCGCGTTGATCAGGAATTGCCGGATGACGCGAACGCCTTCCGCAGTTGATCCATCCACGCCGCCATCTCCTCCAGCGTAGCCTTGCCCGAATGCCTTGCCTAAGTGATGCAGCAGAAGTTCCGCGTGCAGGTTTTGGCTGACCTTATTTGTCAGCACCACATCCTCCTGGACTGTCGGAGAAGTGTGCTGCCGAATAACCGGGCACGCGTCAGAACAGGAGACAACGCCGGTTAGTAGCAAACTCATCCCAAGTGTCATCGGCTGAGTAGGGAGCTTTGGAAGAGGTTCACGCGACTCTTCAAGGAAACCCGGTCCCCGCGCGACCAACCGATGCTTGGCCCTCGCAGTCCCATTTACATGCACGTCTCGATCCTCTAATAGCCCCTTGAGTGCAATTGCGGCAAACTCCGCAGGATCGGCAATAGCTATTTGTTCCGTATCCGGCTCCGCATCGATGGCGATCGACCCGTAGACGCGCAGGATCTTCGACCCTGCCTCGCGTTCCATCTGAAGATGATTTCCAGATTTCGCCGGTCCGGTCACCAACGAATTCGCATCGATTTGATAGTAGGTCGGAATCCCCGCAGGCCACTCAAAAGCGGGCTTTTCAGCGGCGGTCTTGCCCGGTCGTACCGTAACCCTGATCTGATTGTCTGCGATGCTCAGCCCGCTTACGGGAGCGCCATATCCCCAGACCATGTCATCAATGGACCAATCCTCCGGATAGGGCTCCCAGGGAAATACAGTGTCATCTCCGACTACATCTCCAGTCACTCGCTTTACGCCAGCCGCCGCAATCTGGTCTGCAAATTCAGCCAGGTATCGCAGCGGAGGGGCTACTGTGTGCGGAGAATTTTTAGCCTCAGATGGCGTGCGATAGGGTAACTCGCGATCGCTCAGATTTCCGTCGCCAGCCCCAACGATCACGATATCGCCGTCTACGGTTTCTGGAGAGCTTTTAACCGAGCCATACTCGACGCGCGTTGTGAACCTCTGGTTCGGGCCGAGCAGAGCCATGGCTGCCGCGGTCGTAAAGAGTTTGGCATTGCTGGCGGGTTGGAAGAGTTGGCCTTCGTTGAGGCTATAGATCGACTTGCCGTCGAGGGTCGTCACCATCACGCCCCAGTGGTCGCGGGAGACGGCAGGGTGCGCAAGAATGAGGACGATCTGTTGATCCAGCGTCGTGGGCGCGGCTGTGTCGGTCGCGGTCTGGGCGGGCGCACCACCGCACAAGGCTGCCAGCCAAATTGTCGCCAGAAACGCCCGTCGCATCATCCGCGCAGTCTAGCACCACCACCCATTTGCGCTTCGAATCTCGCCCAGCTATTGACAGGCCTCGTATAACAAATTGTGGAGCTGAGGAAGTGCGCGGCGTATTGCCTGGTCTTCCCTTTACTTCGGTGGGATCGAAATGATCGATGTCAACGGTGTAACCCAAATATATCTCCTCTGTTTAGAATCTCTTGACATACGAGGGGGGAAGAGGGCGGTACCCCAAAACTGCATCTCGTAGCGGTCACAGATAAGTGTTGATGCGCTGGACAAGCAGTAGTCGCCGATCGGGAGTAAACCGCGCCGCGAATCTCGCTGTTGCACAGCCGGAATATATTTCCCCTCGACTGATAGACTTGTAGGGTTGCGCGCTGGCACAGCGCAAACGAGAAATTCCTCGCCCATCGCGAGCACAAAGGAAGACGAGACACAGTGGATCAGCAGACTAAGGCAGCGCTCAAGCAAGACAAGTTCGTCACCACCACCAGCCACGGCCTGGAATGGGCCAGCGCGAACCGCAGATCGGTAATTACCACTACCGCCATCCTGCTTGCGGTCATCATTGTGCTGGTGCTCAGCGGAGTCTTTTACAACAGCCGGTCGCAGGCGGCCTCAGTCGCGTTTGGATCGGCTATGCAGGCCTACCAGACACCGTTGGCCCGCCCCGAACAGCCAGTTCCACCTGGAGTGACGACCTATCCTTCCATCGCGGACAGGGCCAAAGCGGCGAATGCACTGTTCCAGGATGTGGCGGACAAATACGGCATGACGCCGAGTGGCCGGAACGCACGCTACTTCGCGGGTCTCACCGAGATCGAGTCAGGCCAGACGCAGCAGGCAGAAAAGACGCTGAAGAAGGTGGCGAGCGGATGGGACAGCAATCTCGCGGGTTTGGCCAAGTTCGCGCTGGCGCAGCTTTATCGCAATAGCGGACGCGATCCTCAGGCCATTGACCTGTACAACGAACTGATCAGGAAGTCTACCACCACGGTTCCCTCGGGTCTGGCACAGCTTCAGCTCGCCGATCTGTACCAGTCAGAAGGTAAGACGGACTTGGCGAAGAAGCAGCTTGCCGACCTGAAGGACAAGGACGCAAAGGGTCCGGCGGGCGTGATCGCAGCCGAAAAGCTGAACCCGACGCCGGCTGGGCGGCCAGCCATGCCGCAGCAGTAAGCGGAAACGTGCGGTGAGTCCGTTGTTGCTTCAATGACTCGTTAGCGTGCGGATGATTTCCACCGAGCACTTGGCATGACGGGCAACAAATTCGGAGACGCTGCCAAGCAGAAATCGCTGGATTCCTCGTTGTCCATGGGAGCCGACAACGATTAGTTCGGCGCCCCAGTCCGAGGCTAAGTCGATGATGTCTTCGCGAACGTCCCCGACACCTACGACGGTTTGCACGCTGAATCCGGCGTCGCGCAACTCAATCGCGACCGCTTGCACAAGCGCCTGGGCGAGCTGGTTTTCCTCCGCCAGCTCCGGCGCATATCCCGGTGCCATCTGCGGCGGCGTCGGACCGACCTGCTGGAGAACGTGGAGCACCAGAATTTCTGTGTTTTCAGCGTAAAACTGCCTTACGATTGCCCGAACCAACTCGGACGCGAACTTCGAATCATCGACTGCCAGCAAAATTTTCATGTCGAGATCCTCCCTTCTGCCAAAGCCATCCGGCGAGCGAGACTCTGGAGAACGTAAGAAGTATAAGCGGCCCTTTGCCGGGTTACTGTGACGGTAGACACCAGTTACCGTCGCAACGCTCGAAAGTCCGGTTAGTGGCGCTCGTCGAGATGGAGCGCGGCGGCCTGGTCGCTGACGAGGATGTCTTTCTCTCGAAATACCGAGGCAGCCTGCGAACGGACGGCCTCGACGATCTTCCACTGGTCCTTGGCGCGCGGCTCGGGAATCCATCCTGGCAGCGACAAGCCGAGATAGTCCGCCAGCGCCTGGGCGTGAGGCTCATAAAGCGCGCGCAGTGCGTGCAACCGGGCGGAAGCGTCGGGATCGCCGCAAAGCCGCAGGCCTGATTCCGCCATCGAATCGCAGAGATGTTTGTAGCTTTCCGTAGTTAGCCGATTCGGGCCGCCGCGGGCGAGCCACTGACCCTCGTGGTTCTCGAGATGGAAGACGTGGCCGAGGTCGACGAGCGCATGGCGCGCCATCGCGAAGGTCAATTGGGCCTGTCGCGATGCGACTCCCGGAACCACCGAGATCAGCAGCGCGCAGCTATCGAGCACAGCGGTAAGCGCGGCAATCCAACTCTGGTTATCGTGCTGCGAGCGGTAGTAACACAGAATCGGGTACGAGATGTGTGACTCGAGAATCTCCGCCGACCAGCGCTCCCACTCGACGAGTAGGACGACGAGAGCCTCCTGTCCGCCGGCGAAGGAGTGGCGGCGAAGCAGTTCGGAAGAGGTCGGCGGCGATCCCGCCCTGACGTCCAGAAGGGCTACGCTGACCTCGCGGTGCGAGAACGAACCGTAGAGGACAGGAACGTATCCGATGACGAGCGCGACCAGACCCAGACCGGTGGCCGACTCGCAGATGATGAGCGCACGTGCCGCGAGCGTACGTGGCACGACGTCGCCGAGACCAAGGGTGAACAGTGTAGTGCCGCTGACGTATAGGTCGGTGCGGAAGTGGCCCAAATAGTTCGCGGTTGCCATGGTGTCCACGAACGGCGAGCCCATGGCGAAGAAGAGGAGAGCGAATCCGGTGACCAGAAGCACCGCCCAGAGCACGAGCAGCAGAAGCAACGATCCCGGGCCATAGGTGCTGTAGATTTGTTCGCGGACCTTGGGGTTGCCGGCGTGTCGCGCTATCGCAGCCCACGGCTTCCAGGTGACGATGTAAAAGATTCGGGTAATGCGAAATCGGCCGGTGGGACGGCGTGGCAGGATGATGGTCTGAAAGGCGTCAACGATCGTCCCCAGGCAGAACAGCAATCCGGTGATGAGAGCCGCGATACGCATGGCTCATTCTATCGGGCTCGTCGAAATCCTACGGGGATGGATGTGCGATAGACTTAAAATTCGTGTTGAATAAGCTGATCCTCGCCAATCTTACTCACCGGCCGGTGCGAACTCTTTTGAGCGTTCTGGCAATCGCGGTGGAAGTGACTATGATTCTGACGCTCGTAGGCGTAAGCCATGGGACGCTCGACTCGACCAAGGACCGCGCGAAGGCGGTGGGTGCCGACATCATGGTCCGACCTCCCGGTTCCTCGGTGATGTCGAGTCTGAGCTCGGCTCCGATGAGCGACAAATATCTGGGACTGGTGATGGCGCAGCCACATGTAGTCGCTGCGACGGGGACGGTGGTGCAGTCGCTGACGTTCCCGGACTCGATTACGGGGCTGGATTTCGATGCATTCAAAAAGATGAGCGGCGGATTCAGATACATGGATGGCGGTGATCCGGTCAACGACGAGGACATGGTCGTGGATGAAGACTACGCGCGACAACATCACCTGCACATCGGCAGCAAGATTAAGCTGATCACCAACCAGTGGAACATCTCCGGCATCGCGGAGGGCGGGAAGCTGGCGCGCATTTGCGTGAAGCTGAGTGCGCTGCAGAATGTAGTAGGTACCCCCGGACACCTCACGCTGATCTACGTCAAGCTGGATGATCCTACGCTGGCGGAACAGGTCGCAAACGAGTTGAAAGCACCCCTGAATGACGACCAGGTTTACTCGATCAACGCGTTGATGGATGCATACTCGATCAGCAATGTGGGAATGCTGAAGGACTTTATCTGGGTCGTAATTGCGGTCGCAACGATAGTGGGATTCATCGTGGTTTTTATGGCGATGTACACGGCGGTGCTGGAGCGGACGCGAGAGATTGGAATTATCAAGGCGGTGGGCGGGTCATCGGGTCTGGTGCTGAGCATCCTGTTGCGCGAGACGCTGCTTCTCGCGATTCTGGGGACGCTGGTCGGCATCGTGTTGACGTACGGCACGCAGTGGCTGATGAAACATTCGGTTCCCGCCAGCCTGGTGCAGGAGACGGTGTACGAGTGGTGGATCTACGCGGGCGCGATTGCGATTGTGGGTGCGATGCTGGGCGCGATCGTTCCGGGGATGAAGGCCGTGCAGCAGGACGTAACCGAGGCGCTGTCATATGAGTGATGCAGTAATGGGTGCCGAACACATAAGCGCGGTGTCTACGGGCGCGAGCACAATGATTAGGGTACGCGGGCTGACCAAGGTTTATCATGTCGGCGATGTCGAAGTGAATGCGCTGCGCGGAGTGGACCTGAATGTTGCGCGCGGTGAATTTGTGGCAATTGTGGGCGCGTCGGGTTCAGGCAAGTCGACCCTATTCCATATTCTCGGCGGATTGACGCCGCCGACTGCGGGAACCGTGGTGATCGATGGGAAAGACCTGGGCGGAATGACGAACCAGCAGCGGACTGAGCTGCGCAAGTCGACGGTAGGATTTGTCTTCCAAAAGTACAACCTGCTGCCGACCTTGTCCGCGGAGGACAACATCAAGATCGTGGAGTACATAGGCGGCCGCTCGACGGACTTTACGCCGGAGTTTCAAGACGTGCTGAAGCTGCTTGGGATTACGGACCGGATGAAGCATAAGCCGAGGGCGCTTTCCGGCGGACAGCAGCAAAGGGTGGCAATTGCGCGCGGGATTGTAAACAAGCCCGCGATTTTACTTGCAGACGAGCCGACAGGGAACCTGGACAGCCAGAATTCCGCAGCCGTACTGGGCGTGATCAAGAACCTGAACGAACGCACTGGGCAGACGATTCTGATGATCACGCATGATCCGGAGGCGGCTTCGTATGCAAGCAGAACGGTGCATATCCGCGATGGGCAAATTGTGTGATAGGCCGGGTTGACTGTCGAGCGAGGATCGCGGCCAAGGAAATTAAGTTGCGTCACGGTTCGTCGAGACGTGGATCTGAGGATCAAGTTTGGTGCCAGCATCGAATGGGCAGGCTTTGAATGTAATGTCGTAATCTTCGACATCGGCGAAGGATTTGCCTCAAATTCAGCGCAGTCGTATAGTTTTGCGGTGGCCTTGAGATGCTATTACTGGTCAGAGCAGGCAGTCTGACATTACAATCGACGGGACGAGAAAACCCCAAAACACGCGCTTCAGGATCTGAACAACGCGCCTCATCGAAGGAGAAACACCGCGCCATGAAATTCTATGCAAGAATTACCCTTTCGGTCGGCCTGTTGATATTGCTCGGAACAGCGACTGGATGCAATTTTCTGAAGTCGCGCGACCAGTTGAATAAAGGGATTGCGGCATTCAAGAACGCGCAGTACGAGCAAGCGACCGACTACTTTCAAAATGCGGTTCAGCTTGATCCGAAGAATCCGAACGCCAAGCTGTATCTGGCCACGACCTACGCTTCGCAGGTAGTGCCAAATCTGCAGACGCCGGAGAACCTGGCGATTGCGCAGAAAGCGTTGGATGGGTTCAACGCGGTTCTCGCGAACAACCCAAAAGATCTTACGGCGCTCAAGCAGATTGCATCGATCGATAGAAACATCGGCAAGCTGGAACAAGCCAAGGCAGACGAGATGAAGGTGATCGAGATTGCCCCGAACGATCCGGAGGCGTACTACATCATCGGCAGCATCGACTGGAATTTCGAGCATTACAAGAATACGGTTCCGATCCTGGCGGCCGACGGGTTGACTGACGATGGTGAGGGCAACAAGAAGATGACCAAGGGCGCATGCGCGAAGATCAAAGAGGCGAACACCGCACTTGTAACCAACGCCATGAAAAACCTGCAGAAAGCGATCGACCTGAATCCAAACTACGACGACGCGATGTCGTATCTGCAACTGAGCTATCGCAGCAAAGCCAACCTCGAGTGCCCCGACGATGCTGCGCGGAAGGCTGACCTGGCGCAGGCAGATGTTTGGATCCAGAAGGCAATGGGCGCACGCAAGATAAACGAATTGAAGAAAGAAGCAAAGGCAGGCGGCGGCGTTACGATGTAGTAGCTTTCTGTTCCAAATCTCATCAGGATCAGCCTCCCGGCCAATGCGGGAGGCTTTTCTGTTGCCCGGTGAGCAACTGATCCTTGGGAGAAGCGGAAAACGAGCTACAATCCGACTGCGGTATTTACACGCGAAAGGAACGCCATGAATGAGGAAATTGTTGTGGGAGACGGGCAGCCGGGTCTGAGCCAGGTTGAGCGGGTGGTGAATACGTTCGTTGCGCCCACGTCGACGTTCAAGGACATATTGCGCAGCACGTCGTGGTGGCTGCCATTTTTGTTGATAGTGGTGTTTGCAACCGCCTCCACGTACACGATTGATCGGCAGGTGGGCTTTACCCGGGTGGCAGAGAACCAGATCCATGCGAGTCCCAAGCAGGAAGAACAGATGTCGGAGCTGACACCGGAGGCTCGAGCATCGCAGATGGAAAAGAGAGCGATGGGGACCCGTTACTTCTCCTACGCGCTTCCAATCTTTCTTCTTTTCATCTTCGCGATCTATGCGGCGATTATGCTTGGCACGATTAATTTTGGGCTTGGCGCAAAAATGACGTTTGGGCAGGCGCTCGCAGTCAATATCTACTCGTCGCTTCCGTATTTGATCATCTCGTTGTTGACGATTTTGACTGTAGCTTTTGGCAACAATGCGGAGACGTTCAACATGCAAAATCCCGTGGGCACAAATCTTGGGTACTTTTTTCCGGATACTGCTCCATGGTTGAAGGCGTTGTTGGCGCAGTTCGACCTGATCAAGCTATGGTCGCTAGCCCTGACAGTTGTGGGTTTTAAAATTGTTGCCAAGAAGTCGATAGGGCAGACGGCTGCCGTGGTCATTGGTTGGTGGCTCCTAATCACTCTGATTAGCGTGGCAGCGACGGCTGCTTTCAGCTAAGCTACAAAGCATGAAAGCTGCCTTGCGTACTTTCCTTGCCTGCGCATTGATATGGATGGTGGCAGCTTGCGGCGCTCAAGTGGTGCAGCCACGGCACTACGTTGGGTCAGGTAGCTGCCAGCCATGCCATGTGGCGGCGTATGCCGGTTGGAAGCAGACCCGAATGGCTAACGTCGTTCGCGACCCGAAGGTGCATCCAGAGGCCGTGCTGGCGGACTTTGCGCATCCCGATCCGCTGGTCACCTTTCAACTGAAGGACGTGGCGTTCGTCTATGGAAGTCGCTGGAAGCAGCGCTTCTTCACGAAGATTGGCGACGATTATTTCGCGGAGCCGGCTCAGTGGGACGTTGCGAAAAAGCGCTGGCTGCCCTACCACGTCGAGGCAGGGACTGACTGGTGGGTTCCGTTATACGGAAAGACTAACTTCGACCGACCCACCGGCCTACTCTGCGATGGCTGCCACAGCGTGAACTACAACATCGCGACCAAACAAGTGACGGAGTGGAACGTAGGCTGCGAGAAGTGCCACGGGCCGGGCAGCGACCATGCGGCCAAGCCGACCCGAGCAAACATCGTGAATCCCGCAAAGTTGGACTATGTGCGCGGCAACGACACGTGCATCCAGTGCCATAGCCAGGGAAAGCCGTTGAATGAAACGGCGCTGCCAACGCAGGAAATTCCACACTACGATTGGCCGGTCGGCTATACCGCGGGCGATCGGCTCTCGGACTTCTGGCGGCTGGAAGAACTCAAGCCGGGTGCTACGAACTTCTATCAATATGCTGATTTGACCGCACATAAGAATCGCATGCAGGGGAACGATTTTATTCAGAGCACAATGTATCACCGCGAACTGCGGTGCTTCGATTGCCACGACGTTCACAGCAGTGCGAATCCGAGCAACCTCAAAGCGCAGGGCAATGCTTTGTGTCTTCGATGTCACGCGACTACTGAGCAGAATCCGGCCGGGTTGAAGGGAACAGTCGCAGAGCACACTCACCACGCGGAGGGCAGCAAGGGCAGTCAGTGCATCTCTTGTCACATGCCGCTGATTGAACAGACCATCAAGGACAATTTTGTCGCCAGCCACACATTCCGGTTTATTACTCCGACGCTGACCGATCAATCGGGCGTGCCGAATCCGTGTACTTCTTGCCACACGGATAAAAACACAGCATGGGCGGCGAAACAGCTGCAGGGCTGGAGTAACGCGTCACCCTGGAGAATGGCGCAGCCGGGGTCGTAGGCGCTATTCCATCCAGCGTTTGAAGACGAGTGAGCCGTTGGTGCCGCCGAAGCCGAACGAGTTTGACAGGGCATAGTCGATCTTCGCGGGCTGTGGAGTGTTAGGCACGTAGTTGAGACGGCAATTTGGATCGAGTTCGACGATGTTGGTGGTAGGCGGGGCGATCTGCTTGAGCATGGCCATGATGGTGATGCCGGCTTCGAGGCCGCCGGCGCCGCCGAGCAAGTGGCCTGTCATGGACTTGGTGGAGCTGACGAGAAGTTGGTGATTGAGTGCGCGGTCGCCGAAGACATTCTCGATTGCCTTGGACTCAAGCGCATCGCCTAGCGGGGTTGAAGTGGCGTGGGCGTTGACGTAGTCAATCTGGTCCGGCAAGATGCTGGCGACTTTGAGGGCGGCGTTCATGGCGCGGCGACAGCCTTCGCCTTCAGGGGCCATTCCGGTCATGTGGTAGGCGTCAGCGGACATGCCATATCCGATGACTTCCGCAAGGATTTTTGCTCCGCGGGCCTGTGCGAACTCAAGCTCTTCCATGATGAGGATACCGGCACCCTCGCCGCAGACGAAGCCATCGCGGTCCTTGTCGAACGGGCGGCAGGCGTGGGTGGGGTCGTCGTTACGGGTGGAGAGGGCCTTCATGGCAGCGAACCCGCCTACACCCATGGGGGTGATGGCGGCCTCAGTACCTCCTGCGATCATCGCGTCGGCGTCGCCGCGTTCGATGATGCGGAAGGCATCGCCGATGGAGTGCGCGGAGGAGGTGCAGGCGGTTGCGGTGGCTTCATTGGGGCCGCGCGCGCCAAAGCGGATGGAGACATGGCCCGCAGCCAGGTTGACGATGGAGCCGGGGATGAAGAACGGCGAAATCTTGCGAGGTCCGCCGGCCAGCATCGCCGAGTGTTCCCGCTCGATGACGTCGAAGCCTCCGATGCCCGAACCGATATGGACACCGACGCGATCGTGGTTGGACTCGTCTACCTTAAGGCCGGAGTGGTCCATGGCCTCTTGGGCAGCGGCGATGGCGAAGTGGATAAAGCGGCCCATTTTACGGGCCTCTTTCTTTTCAATGAAGACGAGAGGATCGAAGTCCTTAACCTCGGCTGCGAAGCGTACCGGGTGCCCGGTGAGATCGAAAGCTTTGATCTCTGCCATTCCGCTGCGTCCGGCTAGCAGACCATCCCAAACTTCGTTGACGGTTTTGCCGACTCCACAGATGAGGCCCAGTCCGGTTACAACGACTCTACGTCGTCTTGGTCGATACTCCATCGCTTCGCTTGCGTCCATTGCTACTTGGCACCCTTTTGATTCTTTTCGATGTAGTCGACAGCGTCCTTGACGGTCTTAATCTTCTCGGCGTCTTCGTCGGGAATCTGGATGTCAAAGGCCTCTTCAAACTGCATTACGAGCTCTACGACGTCGAGCGAGTCTGCGCCGAGATCTTCCTGAAAGCTTGCGCCGGGGGTAACTTCGGCCTCATCCACCTGAAGCTGTTCGACGATTATCTGTTTTACCTTTTCATCTACTGCTGCCATTTGGTTCTCCTGTTTATCTACTGATTCAAAATTCGATGTGGCCGGACGCTGCTTGATGCTGGGATGCATAGAGCCCGAAGTCCAAGTCTCAAGGATACTGAGCGCCTAGGTGAGTGTAAAGCAAAGCGGACGGCGAATGTAGATTGTGGGCCTTTCCCTCTGATTACGGCGGGATTGTCGTGATCGAGGTACTCGGTACCAGGTTCGAGGTTCGACGGTTCGGTGTGTGGGTCTGAGGCGATGGCGTGGAGTGTGGGGAGGATTACGGGAAGCGGTTCGGGAGCGGGCAGGGCGTGCCTGGCTTCTTCGATGACTTCTGGCGGAGCTCCGGCGTTGCGGCGCTCGGTGAGTTCGTGGGCGGGGAAGAGTTCGGTGTTGCAGTTATAGCAGTGGCGCGAGCGCAGGAAGTAGAGGAGGCT
>JANYLK010000110.1 GCA_025357875.1 Granulicella sp. | reverse complement strand
GCGCGGGTTTGGGTGGGATATTAATTCGGCGTTCTCGCGGCCGCGCGGTGAGGTGTTCCCGATTGGGAGCTTTGGGCATACAGGATTTACCGGGACTAGTTTGTGGATGGATCCGGGGTCGGATACTTACGTCGTGCTGCTGGCGAATTCGGTGCATCCGCGAGGGGCTTCGCCGATTTCTGCGCTACGGGGTGAGGTGGCTACTTTAGTGGCCAAGGCGGTGGGGGTTGGCGCGGCACCCGGTGTGGTGGGGGCGCGAGTTTTGACAGGGATTGATGTGTTGGAGGCTTCGGGGTTTGCGGCTTTGAAGGAGATGGCGGGGCGGCATGGGGGAAAGCTGCGAATTGGGTTGCTGACGAATCAGACGGGAGTGGATGCGGCGGGGCGGCGGACGATCGATGTGCTGCGTGGTTTGGGTGGCGGCGTGGAGCTGGTGACGCTGTTTTCGCCGGAGCATGGGATCTTTGGGGCGAAGGATTCTACGGACATTGGCCAGGAGGTGGATGCGGCTTCGGGGCTGAAGGTGACGAGTTTGTATGGGGCTAAGGATGCGGATCGGCGTCCTAAGGCGGAAGACTTGAAAGGGCTGGATGCGGTGGTGGTCGATCTGCAGGATGCGGGGGTTCGGTTTTATACGTATGAGACGGTGGTGGGATATTTTGTCGAGGCGGCTGGGTGTCTGCCGCTCGATGACGACCAGTTGCTCCCTGCCCACCAGCTAGAGTTGGTTGTGCTGGATCGTCCCGCTTTGATTGGGGGTGAGGCGGTGCAGGGGCCTGTGTCGGATATGGCGGCTTCGTACATCAATTACATGCCGGAGCCGGTGCGCAATGGAATGACCTTGGGGGAGTTGGCGGAATATATGAGCGGGGAGCGCGTGGGAGCTTGCGAGAAGAGGCCCGGAGCTAAAGCCCCCATGGCTGAGAGGGGTGATTCCCGCAAGAGACACAAGGCTGAAGCCTTGGGCTACCAACCCGCTGGCATTGGTGCTGTCAATGGAACGGCTGAGCAGTTGCGGGAGACTCTACCACCGGCTTCTAATGTGGTGACTGTGGTGAAGATGGTGGGGTGGCGGCGGGGTGAGTTTTTCGATGAGACGGGGGTGAAGTGGGTGAACCCTTCGCCGAATTTGCGGAGTGTGGAGGAGGCGGAGTTGTATCCCGGAGTGGGGATTATGGATGCTACAAATGTTTCTGTGGGGCGCGGGACGGCTATGCCGTTTGAGGTGTTCGGTGCGGGAGTGACGGCGGCTACAAAGAGTGCGGCGGCGATCGCTGCCTGGTTCAATGGGAAGGCTGTCGCGGATTATCTTTCGGCGCGGAAGATTGCGGGGGTTACGTTTGCGGCCACGCAGTTTGCGGTAGCGGAGGAGGCAAATCATTATCCGTATCATGGGCAGACGATTGAGGGTGTGAGGATAACGGTGACGGATCGTTCTGTTTTAGATTCGCCAGAGTTGGGAATTGAGATTCTGAGCGCGCTGCGTCATTTGTATCCGAAAGAGTTTCAATTGCAGAAGGCGACGGGGTTAGTGGCTAATTCGAAGACGATGGCTGGTTTGGAGCGGGGGGATGATCCTCAAGCGATCGCTAAGGGATGGGATGCGGGTTTAAAGGAATTTGGGGCGAAGCGGGAAAAGTACTTGTTGTATCCCTAGGTGGATATTTGCAATCTCACCTTCGCTGAGGCGCCAAGGATGGGTCACTCGAAATTGTAGGGTGCTGCGAGATTGAAATGCGGAGCTTCTCGCTGCCGTCAGAATGACAAACAAAAAGCGCGGCGGATTCTAGGTGGAATAGTCGGCGTTGATGCGGACGTACTCGGCGGTTAGGTCGCAGGTTAGGAAACGTGTGGTGGCAGTGCCTTCGCCTAGGTCGATGGTTATGGTGTATTCGGGCTGCATCATTGCGGCGTGGGCGGCGGCTTCGTTGAATTCGGGCGCGCGGACTCCGTATTCGAAAACTGGCTCGGCGGCAATCCACATGCGGACGTTTTCCGTCTGAAAAATTGCACCGCTGCGGCCAGCGGCGGCGAGGAGGCGGCCCCAGTTCGGGTCGCCCGAGGACCACGCGGTCTTGCATAGCGGACTGTTGGCGATGGTGCGGGCGACGAGGTCGGCGTCGGCAGGGGTAGCGGCGCCTTGGATGTCGAGGATGACGACGTGGGTGACGCCTTCTGCGTCGGCAATGATCTGGTGGGCGAGCGAGAGGCAGACATCGGCGAGAGCGGAATCGAAGGCGGGGGTGACTTCGCGGGTAAGACGGACGCCGCTGGCTCCGCTGGCGACGAGCAGGACAGTGTCGTTGGTGGAGGTATCGCCGTCGATGGAGATGGAGTTGAAGCTGGGCGCGACGGCGGCGGCGAGGGCGGCGTTGAGGTCGGGCACGTCGGCCGCGATGTCGGTGAAGAGATAGACAAGCATGGTGGCGTGCGGCGCGGCGGGTGGCGTACCTACGGGAGTTCCGAGGCGAGGATGGATCATCCCCGCACCTTTGGCGCATCCCCAGATACGGACTTGTCCGCTGATGGGCGACTCAGGACCAGCGGCGATAGGGATGACGGCGTGGGCCATTTTGACGCGGGTATCGGTGGTCATGATGGCGCGGGCGAACTCTTCGGCGTGGGCGGCGGTGTCGCCGACGGCGGACTTGAGTGCGGGCATGGCGGCGACGACTTTCTCCGCTGGGAAGGGGACGCCGATAATGCCGGTGGAAGACGGGACAACCTCGTCGAAAATGCAGCCGAAGGTTTGCGCGGCGGCGACGCAGGTGGCGACGCAGCCTTCTATGCCGGGCGTGCCAGTCGCACAGTTGGCGTTGCCGGCGTTGGCCAGGACCGCGCCAAAGCGTCCTCCGGTGGAGAGCAAATGGCGGCGGCCAACAATTACCGGTGCGGCGACTACCAGGTTGGAGGTGTACATGGCCGTGGCTATGGCTCCACCGGGCGCGACGGCTATGGCTACGTCGGGATTACCGCTGGCTTTGATTCCGGCGCGGACTGCGCCCCACACAAACCCGGCTGGCATCGTTTCCGTTGGCAAAGTTGCAACATCCATCATTTGTTAACTGTACCAAGAGTCCCGCACCGGTGAATTTCGCGATCCCTATTCCCCAAAAGTGGTAGTTGACCTACACCCGTCGTGGGTTCCTTCGGCTTGCGGCACGTGGAACACTGGCAACCGTGTTAGTCAGCACCAAAGCTCTGTAATCACTCACCTTCCCTGCCGATAAGCACTGTGAGACACCTATGTCCTTCCTGGCCAATGACGCTGCGTTATACCTTCATGTGAAGCCGACGCTCGCGGAACAGTTCAAGGCGCATGTGCAGATCATGCGGCTCGATCATTCAATCAAGAATATCTTCGTCATCCCCGGGATTATTGTTCCGTTGAGCATCCTGCGGACGCCGTTACTGTCGCCGACGCTCGACCGCAACATCGCTATTGGCTTTGCTGCGACAACTTTGGTTGCGTGCAGCAACTATGTTTTGAATGAAGTCCTCGACGCACCTTTTGACCGGCTGCATCCGAAGAAACAGAGTAGGCCAGCGGCGCAGGGCCTGGTCAATGTGCCGGTAGCCTACGTTCAATGGGTGCTGATGATGGTGGCCGGGATTGTGCTGGCACTGATGATCTCGAAGGCGTTCGCGGTGGCTGCCGGCGCGCTTTGGTTGATGGGCTGCGTATATAACATCGAGCCGTTGCGTACCAAAGACAAGTTGTATCTCGATGTACTTTCGGAGTCGGTGAACAACCCGCTGCGCATGCTGCTGGGGTGGTTCATGGTGACGTCGGTCTTGGTTCCACCGGCGTCTTTGCTCATTTGCTATTGGATGACGGGATGCTACCTCATGGCTTTGAAGAGGTTCAGCGAGTTCCGCGAGATTGGCGACGCGCAGATCGCTGGAGCGTATCGACGATCGTTTCGTTACTACAACGAGGTGTCGTTGCTGAGTTCCGTGACTTTCTATGCGGCCGCTGCGATGCTTTTTTTCGGGGCGTTCATCATTCGCTATCGGATTGAGTTAGTCTTGGTGTTCCCGCTGGTCGCGCTTCTTATGTCGACTTATTTCAAGCTTGCGTTCCAGCCGAACAGCGCGGTCCAGAATCCCGAGAAGCTATACCGTGAGCCTCTGCTTATGGTGGAGTCAACGCTGGTTTCGGTATCGATGATCGCGCTGCTTTATGTCAATATCCCTTTGCTCAGCCACCTCTTTCTGCCTACGTTGCCTGCGGTGATGGGACGCTGAAGTTTTAATCCGCAATCTCCGCAATCTCTGCAGACGTGAGTCAGGCTGCATATTTCTATGCGGCCTGATGGTTTTTTTTGTGGGTTGAGTGTGAGCTTATGCGGCTTTGTGTTCCGCCCATGGGTCGATAACGATTTTGGTCACATTCTCTTTCTTATCGCGCCAGATCTTGAACATCTCGGGTGCTTCTTCGAGGGTGATGCGTTGAGAGATGATGTGGCTGGGATCGATCTGGCCGCTCTCGATTCTTTCAAGCAGAGACTTTATATAGTTGTGCATGTGGGATTGCCTATCTTTATATTGATGCCCTTGCCGAAGGCCGCGCCGAACGGGACCTTGTCGAGCAACTCACCATACACGCCGAGGATGGACAGGGTACCGCCCTTTCGGACGGCCTGAATAGCCTGACGAAGGACGATGGGGCGATCCGTCTCCATCATCAGCGCGGTCTTGACTTTGTCGTAGACACCCTTCAGTTCAGAGGAGTGGGCTTCAAAACCGACTGCGCCGATGCAACTGTCGGGGCCGATACCTCCGGTGAGGGCCTTGAGCCCGCTGAGTACGCTGACGTCCCTCCTCTGTGTAGTCCACGGTGATGGCACCAAGTTTACGTGCGAGTTCGAGACGCTCAGGCAACCGGTCGATAGCAATGACGCGTGCTGGACCGAGCATGAAGGCACTGGCGATTGCGAACTGGCCCACGGGCCCGCACCCCTAGACCGCTACGGTATCGCCGGGCTGAATTTGCGCGTTCTCCGCGGCCATGTAACTAGTAGGAAATATGTCGGAAAGGAAGAGGACTTTCTCATCAGGCAGATCGCTCTCGATCTTGAGCGAGCCGACGTTGGTGGACGGGACTGACCGGAAGTCCAGGCGATGCGCCTACCGGGTTCCTCGGCGAGGATTTCGGATATCCATTTGATGGTTTTGCCATCGGACCCCATTACGTGGAGCCAAGGGCGGTTACGCGGATGATTTGTTCCTGCTAGAGCGTGCGGCCTCTACGTCGCGCGCATGCTGTAGAAATCTTCGGGCTTGGCCTGAATGAGCATGCTGGTGCGAGCCCAAATTTTGCCGTCCTTATCCTGCGGAGGCGGCAGGTAATGCCCATCGATGATTGTGCCGACGGCGCCTGAGAGAGGGACGGTTTCGGCACTCAGTTTCACTGTTAGTAGCTCAACCATAGCAATCTTCTGTGCGCCTCGCTCCACCGCATGCGTCGCAGAGTGACTGCGGACTTTCTGCAAAACATTGGAATTAGACCCAGAAAATGGTGCATGGCGTGGCCTGAACACGAAAAAGTCCGTTTGGGACCGACTTCTTTCTCAGGCATTTGTTTTCCAGGCCGCAAGGTCGCGGAGGCGCCGAGGTGGGCAGAAGCAGCGATGCCGGACGGATTCAACAGAAATTCGCTAGCAGCCAGCTATGCGATGCGTGGGTTATGCTGATCGGGATTTAAAAAGGAGGGGAAGATGACAACACAGGAAGTGGCAGACCAACTGGTTAAACTGTGCCGAGAAGGCAAATTCAGTGAGGCGGTAGCAAGTCTCTACGCAGAGGACATCGTCAGCATGGAGGCTGCAGCGCCGCCGGGACAGTCGAGAGAATCCAAAGGCCTGGCAGCGGTCAAAGCAAAGGGTGAGTGGTGGCGGGCTAACCATGAGGTCCATGGCGCTATCATCGAGGATCCATTGGTTGCCGGCTCGCACTTCGCCGTCACTTTTAAATTTGATGTCACCTTCAAACCGCAAAACAAACGTATGAAGATGGAGGAGGTTGCCGTCTACAAAGTTCAAAAAGGCAAGGTTGTCTCCGAAGAGTTCTTTTACGATATGGGTTCATAGCTCCTCTGGACTTATTAAATTCTTTAAAAAAGTCTTGCGGTTCGCTTTTTATTCGCTACAATCGGCGCATGGCTATCACGCGTCGGCAAAAAGAAGTAATAGATTTCCTTTCCGGCTTCACCCAGAAGAATGGCTATTCCCCTTCGTATGAGGAGATTGCTCACGGACTTGGGCTGACGTCGCTGGCGACGGTACATAAGCATGTGACCAACTTGCAGAATAAGGGTTTGTTGCAACGGGCGCACAACCGAAGCCGGTCGATCGATGTGCTACCTCCGCGATCGAGCAAGAAGGGATTCGATCGACTGCCACTGCTAGGGCGGATTGCCGCCGGGAAGCCGGTGGAGGCGATTGAGACGGCTGAGAGCATCTCGCTAGCGGACATAATCGGGAACCGCGAGGTTTTTGCGCTGGAGGTACGCGGCGATTCGATGTGCGACGAGCACATTGTGAGTGGAGATTACGTGCTAGTGGAGCGAACGAAGACCGCGCGCGAGGGAGAAATAATTGTCGCGCTGGTGGATGGGACGGACGCGACGCTGAAAAGGTTTTATCGCGAGGGCTCGATGATTCGGCTGCAACCGTCCAACAAGGAGATGTCGCCGATCTTCGCTCCCGCGGCGAATGTAAGCATCCAGGGCAAGGTCCTAGGAGTTCTGCGCAAGTACGTATGAAGCGGAGTGGAAATCAGCCGACGGAGAGAGCCTTTAGGAGTTGCATCCTGGACTTATGCAGCAATTTTGGGGAATTGGGTGCTGGATGGGCGCTGCGACAAGAGTTCGACCGTCCGTACAATTAGGCGCTGCAGGTCGGCTAAGGTGATCGCGTTGATCGTTTCAGCCGAATAGGGCGATTCCCAGGCCCGAGTTGGCGCTACCAGCGAAATTGCGGTCCGCGGCCAGCGCGCATAGATGGTCTCAGCTAGCCCGGCGTAAGCCAATTCAGGCAATATGTGGCAGAGGATTACCAGATCGCATAGCTGATCGGATTGGGCAGCAAAAGCAGAGATTGCGTTGGAGCAGATCGTTTTTGCGCCTGTGGTTCTTAGGACTGCAGCCCGGGTTTTCAGAAGCACGTCGTCTTCGCCAATGAGAAGTACGGTAGACATCGTCTTCTCCTTCGTCGTACTGGAAATACAGGGGGCCCAAGTTTCCGGGAGATAAAGCGGCCGTCATTTGGGATGGGTTATAAACAAGTAATTGCAAATGAGGAATGCTTCGGTCTGGTATTTGACGCATTACATTTTTTATTTAGGTTTTTATAGTGTCGGCGTTAGAGTGCGTAGTTCAGGTCGCCGTTATCGCCTTTTTTTAAGACACGGACGTAGGAGGCGTTTACGATTCCATAGCACTCACAGGCTTTGGCGGTCAATCCGGGCCGATCGAGGATGTGGATGCGGCCACGAGAGTATCCGATCAGTCCGCAGCGCTGCAAATCGCCAGCGGCCACGGTTACTGTCGAGCGCTGGACGCCGAGCATTTGTGACAAAAATTCCTGGGTGAGATGGAGGGACTCCGACTCCATGCGATCGGCTGAACTGAGCAGCCATCGAGCCAGTCGCGCCTCGACCTCATGCATGCGGTTGCAGAGGACGGACTGGGTGATCTGTACTAGTTGCAGGTAGGCAAAGGCGTGGACGATTTTTTGGAACATTCCACCTTTGACGAATTCGGTGCGGGCCAAGGCAGAGCGTATACGCAGACCTTCTCCAAAGCCCTGCATGATAACGGAATGGGACATCTGTGGCTGGTCCAACAGGGCTGCAAGTCCGGAAAAACCTTCGCGTCCGATGAGGCCGACCTCGACCTGCTCCCCACTAACTGTAACCGCATCGGTTGATATCAAGCCGGTGTTAAGAAAGTAAATGAACTCGATCGGCTGATTGGGCTCGGAAAGGTGCTTTTCCAACGGCAAGTCGACGGGGACCAAGTGCCTTGCGAGCACCCCATATTCGTCGGCAGGCAACTGCGCGAGGATGATGTTGCGTGGCCGGGCCGTATCCGCGGAGATGAAATTTTGTGGCCGCGGGAAACTCGTAAGAGGAAGGACATTGCCGTTGGACAAGGTATTCTCCATCGCGCGAAAAAACCTCCTCTGGCCGCAACGACCGTCGCCCACACCATGCGGGGCGCTTAGATGCGATTGGGACAAGCCTACGGTAACGAACGCAGCGCGTCTATATGGTAGAGCACAATTGGCTATTGAAATCTGAGATTTCCGGCACCAAGATGATCAATTGTGCTCACTCTGCTGTCGCGTGAAGTCATCCACCGTTCCCAGTGCAGATTGGTGGCTCTTTATTCGGTTTAGAATAACTTTTGACCTTCGCGTCGGCGTCTCGTCCCAAGGTAAGGGATTCCGCCAGGCAATCTCAAGTCCGGAGTCTTTGAAATCCATGCATCGCTGGTCCCAGATCTTCATTCCGACTCTACGCGAGGCCCCTGCGGACGCGGAGGTCACGAGCCATAAACTTCTACTGCGTGCCGGCTATGTCCGCCAACTTGGCGCGGGCCTCTATTCCCACCTCTTCCTCGGCAACCGGGCGATTAACAAGATTGTGGCCATTGTTCGCGAAGAGATGGACACGATTGGGCAGGAATTTCACCTGCCTGCACTGAACCCGCGTGAGATTTGGGAGGCGAGCGGCCGGTGGGCGGGCATGGGTGACAACATGTTTCGGCTGAAGGACCGCAAAGGCGCTGAGCTTTGCCTAGCCATGACCCACGAAGAGGTGATGACTTCGATTGCGCGGTCGGAGCTCCGCAGTTACAAGCAGTTACCGCAGATTTGGTACCAAATTCAAACCAAATTCCGGGATGAGCCGAGACCTAAGTCGGGGCTATTGCGAGTGCGCCAGTTCCTGATGAAGGACGCTTACTCGTTTGATATCGACGAGGCCGGGCTGGACGAGAGTTACGCGAAGCATGACCGGGTTTATCGCCGCATATTTACGCGGTGTGGGTTAAATTTTCTGGCGGTGGATGCGGATTCGGGTGCGATGGGCGGATCTGCTTCGCAGGAGTACATGGTATACACGGACGCCGGCGAAGACCTGATTGCGAGTTCGTCGTCAGGTTATGCGGCCAACGTGGAGAAGGCAACTTCGAAGTTGGCTGCGGTCGAGGATTTGGCGGCGACGGGCGATGGGTTGCCGGAGTTGATCGTTACCCCCGGCAAGGGCGCCATCGCCGACATCTGCGAATTCCTCAGCATTCTTCCCTCGCAGGACATTAAGTGCGTTGCCTTCATGGGAACTCCTGCTCCGCCACCCGTTCAAGGGGGAACTTCGGGGGTGATACAGGCGCCTCCGCTTCGTCCCGTTGTTGCCTTCCTCCGCGGCGACCACCAAGTCAACGAGAATAAGCTGAATGCTGCAGCCGGTACCGCCGAGTTGCGGCCCATGGCGCCTGACGAACTTGAGTTGCACATCGGCGGCCCCGCGGGCTATCTCGGCCCGGTCGGCATTTCCGAAGTGATGACTCAGGGCTCGCTGAACGGGCTCAACTCTGGCAAGTCTCTCGACAAACTTAAAGGCGTTTCGCGGGAAAACGCTGCCGAAGGCCTGAAAACAATTGTCGTTATGGACCTCGGTCTTGAGGGCCGTAGCAACCTAGTCGCTGGCGCGAACAAGCTGGACTACCATCTGCGCAATGTGACGCCGATGCGCGACTTCAAGCCGACGATGATGGCGGATGTGCGCACCGTCAACGAGGGCGAGCCCGACCCGATTGGCGGAGAGCCCCTGCGAATTGGCAAGGCAGTGGAGATCGGGCACATCTTCAAGCTGGGGTATAAATACTCGAAGTCGATGGGTGCGTCCGTGCTGAATCGCGACGGTAAGGAGACCACGCCGATCATGGGAAGTTATGGAATTGGCGTGGAACGGATTTTGACGGCGGCTATTGAGCAGTCCGCATCGCTGTTTGCTGCGCGTGGACAGGCTGACATGTATGCGCTGCCGCCTTCCATTGCGCCGTTCCAGGTAGTGGTGACAATTACGAATGTGCGCGAGGCTCAGTTGCTCGCAGCGGGCGAGACGATCGCAAAGGATTTGAGTGCTGCTGGATTCGACGTTTTGCTGGACGACCGCGATGAGCGTGCCGGCGTCAAATTCAAAGATGCCGAGTTGATCGGCGTGCCGTTTCGAATCGCAATTGGCAAGAAGCTGGCTGAAGGAAAAATAGAGTTACTGAATCGCCTGACCAACCAAACTGACGACATCTACGCAGCGGAAGCCGTCCAACATTTGCGGGCCGCACTAACTGGCCAGCAAGCCACAATTGCGGACTAGAAAACTACTTTATGGCAGTACGAGTTAAACTAACCAATTCGCGAACTTCATCCCATGGACCGTTGAGTCTTGGCTACCGCTTTTTGCGCGGGCTGCTAGTCATCGCGCTCGCATGCCTAGTCGTGGGCGCGTGCGTTGCAGGGTTTTACTACTTTAAGTATCAGCAGATTGTGGACGATAAGCTTGCGTCAGGATCGCCATTCGCGAGCCAGTCGCAGATCTACGCAGCTCCGCGCGAGGTGCGCGTTGGTCAACACCTGACCGCCACGTTTATCAGTCAGGATCTACGCCGCGCAGGGTATAACGCGAATCCGCAACTAGGCACGTTTGAATTGCACGGCGACAGCATCCAGATCAAGCCGGGTCCGCAGAGCTACCACACAACGGATGGGGCCACCATCACCACTGGACGAGGTACCGCTGCAAGTGACGCTGTTGGGTCCGATACCGTAGTTCAGTCGATTACGGCGGATAACGGTGCGCTGCTCGCCGCGTATCAACTTGAACCTCAGTTGATCACGGCGCTTTCTGAAGATAAGGACCGGACCAAGCGACGATTGGTGGCCTATAAGGAGATTCCACCGCGGCTGGTGCAGGCCGTGACTTCGATCGAAGACCGCCGATTTTTCGAGCACGGCGGGGTGGATTATCACAGCATGATTGGCTGGATATGGCACGACCTGCGCGGCGACAGGCGCTGGGCGGGCGGTGGGTCGACGCTGACCATGCAACTTGCGCGCGGCATTTTTCTTTCGCCGGAGCGACGTATCAAACGTAAGCTGATCGAAATCTTAATCACTTTCCATTTGGAAGCGCGCTTTACGAAACCGCAGATTTTTGAGATGTATGCGAATCAGATCAACCTTGGGCATCGCGGAAGCTATGCAATCAACGGGTTCGGAGAGGCGTCTGAAACTTTCTTTGGGAAAGATCTTCGTCAATTGGATACCGCGCAATGCGCGCTGCTGGCGGGGATGATCCAGTCTCCAAGCCGGCTTGATCCGTATCGGCATCCCGAGCGCGCGATGGGCCGCCGCAACCTGGTGCTGGATGCGATGGTTGAGACTGACGACCTGAGCGAGGCAGAGGCGTCTCGCGCCAAGGCCGAACCGCTGGGGCTGGCCCAAGCCAATATTGATGCCGGCGAAGCGCCCTACTTCGTCGACCTCGTGCATGATCAATTGATACAACGCATCGGCGATCAGCAGGTTGGCCATGACTCGCTGCGCATTTATACGTCCCTCGATCCGGAGTTGCAGCGGGCTGCTTCCGCTGCCGTCGATGTAGGGATGAAGAATGTAGACGAGCTGGTGCGCAGGCAGCACAAAAAAGGCAGCGCCAACTTCTCGTTTCCGCAGGTCGCGCTGGTCGCGCTGAACCCTCATACGGGACAGATTCTGGCGCTGGTAGGCGGGCGCAACTACGGCGTTTCGCAGTTGAATCACGCGGTCGCCGAGCGACCTACTGGATCAATCTTCAAGCCGTTTGTTTATGCAGCCGCCTACAACACGTCGCTAAATGGTATGTCTCTCGGCGACGATGGTGTGTTCACCGCGTTGACTCGACTGGACGATGATCCCAGAACATTCATGTTCGACGGCAAGGCCTATGAACCCGGTAACTTTGAGAGAGGCGAATACCCGGGCATGGTCACTGCTGCACAGGCGATCGCGCACTCGTTGAATATCGCTACGATTGGCCTAGCTGAGAAGGTTGGCTATGAGAACGTGGCCGCACTCGCTCGTACTGCGGGTATTACCAATGCGAGGGGGACGCCCTCGGTTGCGATTGGTACTTACAACGCGACGCCGATCGATATGGCGGGTGCTTACACTGTGTTCGCGAACAACGGTGTGCACCTGAAGCCGTGGATGCTGGCAAGTGTGCGCAATGCAAATGGCGATATTGTTGCGGACTTCGCGCCGGAAGCGAAACAGGTAATGGACCCGCGCACTGCTTCGCTAACCCAGGGTCTGCTGCAGTTCGTGATGAGCTATGGGACGGCTTCAACAGTCCGAGGCCATGGTTTCAGTGCCCCGGCTGCGGGCAAGACGGGGACGTCGCACGACGCGTGGTTTGCGGGCTACTCGTCCAATCTCCTGTGCATTATCTGGGTGGGAAACGACGATTACACCGACGTAAAGCTGCAAGGGGCGTTCGCGGCGGCGCCGATCTGGGCGGAGTTTATGAATCGTGCAATCAAGCTGCCGCAATACTCAGACATGAAGGCCTTTGCTCCCACCGAGGGCGTTCAGTCAGTGCGGGTGGATAAGAACACATGGCTCCCCGCGGACGACAGTTGCCCGCAGGACTATTACTTGGTGTTCCTAGACGGTACCGTTCCCGGCAATACGTGCAGCCATATGGGCACATCGTCGCAGACTCTGATGCAAG
Organism: Granulicella sp.; assembly: GCA_025357875.1. Classification (GTDB taxonomy): domain Bacteria; phylum Acidobacteriota; class Terriglobia; order Terriglobales; family Acidobacteriaceae; genus Edaphobacter. The sequence continues at coordinate 25,617 of JANYLK010000110.1, read as the reverse complement.
GGCTCTTACCCGATGGAAGTACGAATCCTAACGCACTTCCGGTTACGCCTGGAAATCCGCAGATGCCCGACACTGCGGGACCCGAAGCTCCGAAGAAAAAGAACTTTCTACAGAAACTTTTCGGTGGCGGACAGAAGCCTCCACAACCTGCAACACCTTCCCCCTTTCCGCAATAGGTTGTTCTGTGGGGCAAAATGCGGGTCAGTTTAGAGTTACGTCAGATAGTTCTACAAGACGCAGCTAAAACGAGGCTAACTACCGTTATCAATGCGCATAAGTAGGCGAATAAGTCGCCGTGCGCGGAGTAGAAAGTAACGTCATGCTCGTAATTGAACCCCACCCGGAGACTGGTCCGAATGTGCCTCGGCACTGAGACTACCATGCGGCCGTAGGGGTCGATGGAACCGGTGACTCCGGTGTTGGTCGCACGAAGAATCCATCGATGGTTTTCGATGGCACGCATGCGGACCATGTTGAGGTGCTCCCACGCGGCGCTGGTATCTCCATACCAACCATCGTCGGATATATTCACAAGGACATCCGCACCCATCTTTTCGAACTGGCGAATCTCATCTCCGAAGATGGACTCATAGCAAATGAAGGTGCCGTAGGTGTGACCTCCGGTGCTGAATGTGGACCGTAGCGTTCCGGGATCGAACTCGCCCACGTCCGCTAATAGATCTCCGGCAAAAAAGAAAAGTTTTTTGTAGGGGACATACTCGCCGAAGGGGACGAGGTGCATCTTGTCGTAGCGTCCCGCGAGGGATCCATCCGGACGAATAAAGTCGGCAGAGTTATGTAAGTTGTAACCCTTACTTACTTTCTGGTCTGCATCCACGCCTATATTTCCGACAATGATGGGCGCGTTTGCCGTATGCGCGAGGGTGGACATCGCGGCACGAAACTGCGGATCGTTTTCCTGGAAGGGCGCGGGAGCTTCTGGCCATGCGATCAGGTCCGTGGGCGAAGTATAAACCGTGCCATCAGAGTTTCTCCGGTTAGCTATGGGAAGTTGGCCTACGCATTTTGTGGAAGCGAGTTCCGGGATGCCATTGCACGTATTTCCGTCGGGAGGGAACAGGCTGAGTTGCGTAAAAGCTGACAACATTTCGGTCTTTGTAAGTTGGTGTCCCGTATTAGCCGCTCCTACTTCAAGATTTTCCTGGAGCAGCGTGGCTTGCCCGTAGTACTGATGCGTTTGCAGAGGAGTCATTTCCTGATTTGGTGTCGACCTTCGCAGGGCGAGAATGTATAAAGTCGCGATCACTACGGCACTTAGTGCGAGTGTAGGCCGCGTGTATTTTCGCTGCTTCAGCGTGATGCGGGAGAGCCATAACGCATTCACAGCGGCGATAATAAATGATATGCCAAAGGCTCCGGTATACGGCGCTAGTCGCGTAAGCAGCGGGTTGTCGACCTGGGTGATGCCCAATAAGTCCCATGGAAAACTTGTAATTCTTGCGCGTGCCAACTCCACTGCGACCCATGCGAAGGGACTAAGCAAAAGTGCTGCTTGCACTCCCAACCTGCTTCGCCGAAACGCTACGATGAGCGCGCCAAACAAAGCGTGGTACAGCCCAAGATACAGACAGAAGAGAATCAGAATTCCGGCTGAGGCTGACTTAGAAAGTCCACCATAAAGGTGCATGGTGTCATACACCCAGTAGCAGTTACCGAAATACCAGATAAACCCGCAACAATAGCCGAGCGCCGCTCCATGAGATATCCGGAGAGGCTGTCCGTTGATATCTTCGCCCGTAAGTGCTTTGAGCAGGGGAGCTAACGTGATCCAACAGAACGCGGTACGCCAGACTGGGACGGGTCCCGCAATCGGAAAGGGCAACACCTGCAGCACACCGGAGAGTAATGCCATGGCCCACAAGCGCATCGGAATGAGTCGCATTATCAGGAAGTCTAACATTCGAGTCCATCCGCTAATTCAATGTGGATGTAAATCCTTGTAAAAATAAGCTCGATACAGGCGTTGATTGGACTGAATTCCAGCTATCGAGACATGGATTAGGCGCATCAATTATTTGCAAGATTGTTTCTAGTTCGGTATTCTTGCGCAGACACAATCGGGATAACAAACTACTTTCCACCAAGCGTTTACGGAATTACCGTGCTGAATTCGATAAACCGTAGCGGGCAGTCTAAACATTTGGTTTTTGAATGCAACAAGGAGGCAGTACATGGAAGTGAGCCGTATTATTGCGGAGATTGACGCACAGATATCGAAACTTCGGCAGGCGCGTGAACTACTTGCCGGAACCTCTGAGACAACCGGCAAAGGGCCAGGCCGCCCGAAGGGTAGCAAGAACTCCAAGGCTGCAACTTCTGCCTCAGCGCCACGCAAGCGCAAACTTAGCCCACAGGGTCGCAAGAACATTGCAGATGCGATGAAGCGCCGCTGGGCAGAACGTCGCAAATTGGCTGCCAAGTCTTCTGCAGGTTCAAAATAAGATTTGTCGACAGTGTTGCCATTTCTATTCTGGATAGGCGATAACTAGCGCGTCACCACAACTTCACGCAGGTTGTCCTTGCCGAGAAAGAAGTGATATCCCTTGAATTCTGCCATGAGTTTCTCGATTTGACGATTGGTGTAGTTGTTGAGCTGCGGGTATTCTCCCGCCCTCTGCACGTCCACCTGAGTTTTGTCGGTTAGGTGGTAACGGCAAAAATCAGCTTTTGCAGCTGGGATGGAGGAAGATGAATTAGTTGGCGAGTGAAACATCGCGAGCATCTGTCCCCCGGGCGCCATGACTCCGTGGATTCTATCCAGGACTGGGCCCAGCAAATCTTCTGGCAGATAGTCCGCAGTGTCCCAGAATAAGACGACATCAAAGCCGCGACCGGTGAAATTGATGTGGGTTGCGAGGAAGCGTTCGACGTCGAAGCGTCCGGGTGCGCCATCTTCATTGGTGACGATCCATTCGCGCTTGGAGGCCTCTTCCACGAGGTTAGCAAGGTAGATGCTGTGTCCCAGGGCGGTGACAAAGTTGATATTGGTTGAGGATGTGGTGCCTATGTCCAGGATGCGGAGCGACTCCTCGTTACGCATCCGCTCGAGTAGCTGGCCCCATCCACTGGAGTGACGCGGGACGCGCTGGTTGGACGCGGGACCTCCGCCGGACTTATCTTTTCCGCCAAAGAAGCTGGGCATCTCTCAGGTCTCCTTTCGGCTAGGCGGGAGGCGCGGCGGGGAGGCTAACACTGGAGGGCTCCGCTGCCGGCAGTCGTGCTGGAGCAATTGGGACCTCAGACAACTCAACCTTGCCCTTGATGCTGGCGTTCTCTTCAATAGATAGCCGCTCGGCGACGATGTCTCCCTTAACGACTGCAGACTCACGCAGCTCGATTCGCCCAGCTGCGCGGATATTTCCCTCGACGCGTCCGTAGATAATCACGTCGTGGACTTCGAGATCGGCTAGCACCCGGGCGTTCGGACCCACGGTCAGCCGGCTCTCGGGAAGAGAGATGGTTCCTTCCACAACGCCGTCCATATACAGGTCTTCTTTGCCAGACAACTCACCACGAATGGTGACGGATTTTCCGATTACTGCGGAACCTTCTGGTAGCTTCATGTGCTGATTCTTCTCCCTGTCTCGATCACGGTGCTTGCACGAACTATACCCAGCCCCGCGCTCCGAGGCAAACGGCGCTCCCTAGAATTGCAGCACAAAGCGGCGAACTGAGGGGAGTTGAGATGTAGCGTGTTGCGCTCAGCTATCCTGCTGTGGCAGATGGTTCGCCGTTTGGGCCTGACGTAGCGCAATCGGCGAAGGCGACCAAAGAAGAGTCGAAGGAGCGATCGAAATCGCTGATGTCGAGGACGAGCACGGCGTTGCGTGCTGCTGACATCGATCTGACGCGCGATTTCACCTCTCGCAGGCCAACTACGACCAGGACTACGATCTCGGGTTCGATGGGCTGCCGGTAGTCCATCAATGGATGAGATACGTAATAAGCCAAGGGAAAGATAGCGAGCGGAAGGATGTAGGCAAAGACGGAGGAGGGATCTTTTCTCCACCAGCTTAGTATTCCAAAGAACGAGAGCAGGGTCAGGCTGGAGCAGAAGAAGACGTTGGGGATCTGGGTGGGCTCCTGCCTCGTGTAGGCGGGGTCGAGGCTCCAAAAGCCGGTCCAGTAACAGAAGGCCCGGCGCAGGGTAAGGGCGACAAAGAAGCGGCGGTGGTGAGTCAGAAAGTCGGTGACGATAATGCGCTTTTGCGCTATGTAAGCTGTCTCGCCCTGGGATGTGTAGAGGTCCATCTCCGCGGGATTGCTGGCTGGGTGTGTCCACTCAAGTGTCGGATTAGACCCATCGCCGTTGTTGGCGGACCAGAACTCGTACCAGAAGGAATCTCGTACGGGACAGATGACGTGCAGCACGCGATAGTTGCGGATCGTCCAAGGTGTAAGCACAGCAAGGATACCGACTGCCGCGAAGAGGCCTGTGCGTAGCCAGGGGCCTCTAGCACGCCAGAGCTTCCAAAGCGGCAACAGCAATAGGACCGGGAACAGCGAGAAGACGGCGGGGTTTGAGAGGCCAGCGACTCCGAATAGGAGTCCGAAAGCGAGCCAACTGGAGGGCTTCGGATGGGCGTGCAGGCGGAGCGCGAGCCAGAAGCAGGTGGTGATGAGCAGCGAGGTGAGGGAGAACTCCCAGACGCGACCTGCGGAGAAGTAGATCGCGAAGGGATAGATGGCCCATCCCCAGGCTGCGAAGGCGGCAGCACGGGCGTCCACGGAGATGCGCGTTGCGAAGTAGATGGGGACGCAAGTAAGCGCCGAGAAGAGGCTGTTCAGCGTTAAGATGGTAAGGGCCGATTTGATGGAGTAAATGCCGAAGACCTTGAAGATTGCGGCGAGGAGCCAGGTATAGAGGGGCGGCAGGATCGCTGTGGGGCCCGTATGGGGGTAAAACGGTGATGAAAAACCTTGATGCAGGGCAAGGGATCGGGCGATCCAGCCTACTTCGTTGCCAAATCGCTCGAAATGACGGGCAGGGTCGGGGAGGTCGCGAAAGATGATGGCGACGACGATGAGTCGGATCGCCAACGCTACTGTAACCGCGAGATAAAGAGTGCGCTTTGAGGATTGCGGGGGAAACTTGCCGACAGTAACGTCCGTCGCTTCGATGAGTTGTGGCCCGATTGTCGCAGTTGCCATGTATTAGGGGAGATCCTTCGCTGGAGTAGGTAAGATCACATTGGCCGCGTTAAGCTGGGGTCCACTGAAGAGCACGGGGTTGGGGATGTCATTGTGTTCGTTCGCGGGGGCGGCAACTCAGGAGTGAGCTAAGGATGTGCACCTTTCCGTTCCCGGGAGGGAATGGTTTGTTTGAGCTGATACCAGTCGCCGTAACGTCCATGATAACTCTTTTGACGCAGTCAAAGTCGAGTAAGTTACAAATTGTATCGTTTTGCGCAGCGGGACATGGAAGACAGAGCTTCCAGTGGATTGACTTGATAGAGAGGCTCGTCTAAGGTTCATTTCTACCTGCAATCTTACGTTAGCGAGGAGTTGGAGTGCGTTCCTGTTTTTGACGATTCGCAAGGATTGACGTTAGTGCCAATGCCCTGTCAATCGGGTGTGGCAATTAGGCTGCGGACGATGCCGTCACAGAGCACCGGAATTGACTGGCACCGGCGTAAAGACGAGGGACTAGCATAGTGGACACAGGATTTGTTGTAGATCCCGACGTAGCGGCGCGGTTTCCAGATCTGCATCCGCCGCTCGGAAAGCGGGCGGCGGTGGTGGAGGCGAATCGCTGTCTGAATTGTTTTGATGCTCCGTGCATGAGCGCGTGCCCGACTCATATTGATGTTCCGCAATTCATCAAAAAGATAGCTTCCGGAAACGTACCGGGATCGGCGAAGACGATTCTGGAGGCGAATGTGCTGGGAGCGAGTTGCTCACGGGTGTGCCCGGTCGAGGTGCTGTGCGAAGGCTCATGCGTGATGCATGGGAAGAGTGAGAGGCCGATTGAGATTGGGCGGCTGCAACGGTTTGCGATGGAGACGTTTTATGACGCTGGTGGGAAGTTGCCGCTGCGCAGGCGAGAAGAGCGGCAGCAACGGATGGCCTGTCTCGGAGCCGGACCGTCTAGCCTGGCGTGTGCGGCGGAGTTACGGCAGCTCGGTTTTCAGGTTACGGTGATCGACCGGCGCGCGCTGCCGGGTGGGTTGAATACCTACGGCGTGGCGGAGTACAAACTACGCACCGCGGATAGTCTGCGCGAGGTGGAGATGATTCGCGGGCTGGGCGTGAAGTTCGAGGTGCGGGACATTGACGCAGCCGGATTGGAGGAACTTGAGCGCGAGTTCGACGTGGTGTTCCTGGGGGTTGGGCTTGGAGCGATGCATCGGCTGGACGTCGAGGGCAGCACGTCCGCTGGAGTGATCGACGCGCTGGAGTTTATCGAGGGTTATAAGACGGGCGCGCGGCTGACCGTTGCACCCAGAGTCGTGGTGGTTGGCGCCGGAAATACAGCAATCGATGCGGCATGCGCGGCGAAGCGGCTGGGCGCTGAGACGGTGACGATTCTGTATCGGCGGCAACGCGCAAATATTTCGGCATTCGATTTTGAGTATGAACACGCGCTGCGCGAGGGTGTGAAGTTTTTGTGGACAGCGCTGCCGGTGGGGTTGCGCGAGACTGAGGACGGCATCGCGTTGGCGTGCCTGGAGGTGGCACCGGATGAGGCGGGGCTTTTGGTGCCATTAGAGGGATCGGAGTTTACGATTGAATGCGATGTGGTGATCCCAGCGATTGGACAATCACCGCTGGTAGACCTGCTGTCACAGGCGCGCGGCGTGTCGATGGAATGGGGGCGTGTGGTGATCGACCGGGCAACGGGACAGACGACGAATCCGAAGTACTTCGCTGGCGGAGACTGCGTAAATGGCGGACGCGAGGTGGTGGATGCCATCGCGGATGGCAAGCGGGCTGCGTTGGGGATTGCGGCTGTGTTGGCTGGGAACGAGGTAGCAAATGGCTGATCTGACGACGAACTTTGCGGGCGGGATCAAGTGTCCGAATCCCTTCTGGCTGGCAAGCGCTCCGCCAACCAATTGCGGTGAGCAGATCATGCGTGCGTTCGATGCGGGATGGGGTGGCGCGGTCTGGAAGACGATTGGCGAGCCGATTACGAATGTCAGTTCCCGCTACTCTTCGGTTGATTGGGCCGGGCAAAGAATGATGGGGCTCAACAACATTGAACTGATCAGCGACCGCCCGATCGAGGTGAACCTGCTTGAGATTGCGGAGGTGAAACGGCTTTATCCGAAGCATGCGGTGATTGCGAGTCTGATGGTGGAATCGAAGCGCGAGGTTTGGCACGAAATGGTGAAGCGGGCTGAGGGTGCTGGCTCGGATGGGCTGGAGTTGAACTTTGGATGTCCGCATGGGATGAGCGAACGCGGAATGGGATCAGCAGTGGGCCAGGTGCCTGAGTACGCGCAGATGATTACGGAGTGGGTAAAGGAAGTGGCGCGGACACCTGTACTGGTGAAGTTGACTCCGAATATTTCGGATATACGCGTCGTGGCCCGGGCGGCGAAGCGGGCGAAGGCGGATGGGCTTTCGGCGATCAACACGATTAATTCGATTACGGGGATTGATCTGGATACGTTTGAGCCAAGGCCGAATGTGGGTGGGAAGAGTTCTCATGGAGGATACTGCGGGCCAGCAGTGAAACCGATTGCGTTGAACATGGTTCAGCAGGTGAACTCGGATTATGTGGATGGGCCGCCGATTCCGATGTCGGGGATTGGTGGCGTCAGCAACTGGCGCGATGCGGCGGAGTTCATCCTGATGGGCTGCGGGACGGTGCAGGTTTGTACGGCGGCGATGCACTATGGATATCGCATCGTCGAGGACATGATCGATGGCTTGTCGAACTGGATGGATGAAAAAGGATTTGTAACCATTGAAGATTTTCGCGGGAAAAGTCTGACGAAGGTGACGGAGTGGAAACACCTGAATTTAAACTACAAGATTGTGGCGCAGATCGATGAGGCACTGTGCATCGGGTGCCAGCTTTGCCACATCGCATGCTGGGATGGAGCGCATCAGTGCATTCATGTGGATCGCGTAACGGGGTCGGTTGATGGGCACGTCGAGGTTCACGCAAAGCCTCGGGAGATGGGTCGGGAGAGGATTGCGGTGACGCCGATTCCGAAGCTCGATGCGCCGAAGGTGCACGTTGGGACGCACGCTACATCGCTGGAAAGGATTCCGCGCGTGGATGAGACGGAGTGCGTGGGGTGCAATCTCTGCTCGCTGGTCTGTCCGGTGGATCATTGCATCACGATGGTCGAGCGCCCTTCGGGATTGGCGCCGGAGACCTGGGCAGAACGGACGAATGCATTGGTGGATCGAGCGGGGTAAAGGCTTAACACCGATGACACCGATGGAACCGACTAACGCTAACGAAGGATTTTGACAGCAGACGTTGCAAGATTGTCTGGGAGCGAGTTCGATGGGAACTTTGATTAAGGGCGGTAAGGTTGTAAGTTCGACGTCGACGACGCTGGCCGATGTATTAATCGAGGGTGAGACGATTGCGCGGGTTGCGCCGGGGATCGACGCTGTTGGACACACCGTGGTGGACGCGACGGGGATGCTGGTGTTGCCGGGTGGGATTGATGTGCACACGCATCTGGATATGCCGTTTGGCGGGACGACCAGCGCGGACGATTATGAGTGGGGGACGCGGGCAGCGGCGATTGGCGGGACGACGACACTGATTGATTTCGCACTGCAGTCGATGGGGCGCCCGATGACTGAGGCGTTTACGACTTGGCGCACGAAGTCCGATGGAAAGGCGTGTATCGACTACGGGCTGCACATGGCGGTGACCGACTTGGGGCCGAATGATGCGTGGCTGGACGATGTGAATGCGATGGTTGCGGAAGGGATTTCGAGCTTCAAGATTTTCATGGCGTATCCCAATGTGCTGATGGTGAACGACGCAACCATCTTCAAGCTGATGCAGCGGACGGCGAAGTTGGGTGCGCTGGTTTGTGTGCACGCGGAGAATGGGACGGTGATCGACGTCGTCGTGCAGCAGATTCTTGCGGCGGGTAACACAGGGCCGCTCTACCATGCGCTTTCGCGACCGGTGGAGACTGAGGCGGAGGCCGTGCATCGCGTGGTGACGATCGCGGAACTGACGGGAGCCAGCGTGTACATCGTGCATGTGTCCTGCGAGGAGTCAATGCGCGAGGTGAAGGCAGGGCGAGAGCGCGGACTGCCGGTTATGGGCGAGACGTGTACACAGTATCTAGTCCTCTCGATTGAGGATGACATGGGCAAGCCGGGGTTTGAGGATGCGAAGTATGTGTTCACGCCCCCGCTGCGCAAGAAGAAGAACCAGGCGACGCTGTGGGAGGCGCTAAAGAACGACGTGTTGCAGGTGATTTCGACTGACCACTGCCCTTTCCGGTTTGCGGATCAGAAGACGCTTGGGCTGGGCGACTTCACGAAGATTCCGAATGGCGGGCCGGGGGTCGAGAACCGTATGCAGCTTGCCTACCACCATGGCGTAAATGAAGGTCGGATGTCGCTGGAGCGATTTGTGGAAGTGACTGCGGAGGCGCCGGCAAAGATCTTTGGTATGTACCCCAGGAAGGGTATCTTGGCCTTTGGCTCCGACGCAGATATTCTGATCTGGGACCCGGAAGCAAAGTATAGGATTACGGCAGCGACCCAGAATATGCACACGGACTACTCCATTTTTGAAGGCTTTGAAGTCAAGGGCAACGCACGCCAGGTTTACTCGCGCGGAGAATGTATCGTCGATGGTGGCAAATTTACAGGGCGCGTCGGACGCGGCCAATATCTGAGGCGCGGACTGGGCGAGGTGCTTGCCGGATGAGTCTTTACGTTGAAGGCCCGACGACGTTGACAGACGCATACGGTCTGCGGGCTGATCCCAGTCTCTACAACGCGGATCTTGCGCCAACCACCCCTGAGCAGAGGACCTGGGGCACCTACAACTACGTTGCGCTGTGGTTTTCCATGTCGATGGAAGTGACGACGTACATGCTGGCGTCGAGTCTGATCGCGGGTGGGATGAATTGGAAGCAGGCGATTGGCACGATTCTGCTGGGGAACCTGATTGTTTTGATTCCGATGGTCTTGAATGCGCATGCGGGAACAAAGTATGGGATTCCCTTCCCTGTTTTTGTACGCGCATCGTTTGGCGTACGCGGTGCGAATATTCCGGCAATGCTGCGTGCATTTGTTGCGTGCGGATGGTTTGGGATCCAGTCGTGGATCGGTGGGCAATCAATCTCCGCGATGATCAATGTGCTGTGGCCATCGACTGCTGCGATGCCGTGGGTACTGTGGACGTGCTTCCTGGGATTCTGGCTGCTGAACATGGCGGTGGTGTGGCGTGGGGTGGAATCGATTCGCTTCCTGCAAAGTTTTTCAGCGCCGTTTCTTCTGATCATGTCGCTGGTGCTGCTCGCATTTATGACCCAGAAGGCCGGTGGGTTTGGTCCGATGCTGGATGCTCCGAGCCAGTTCCACACTAGTGCTAGCTTCCTGCATTTCTTCTTCCTTTCGCTGACGGGCATGGTCGGCTACTGGGCTACGCTGTCATTAAATATTCCGGATTTCACTCGGTATGCGAAGTCACAGGAATCGCAGATTGTTGGCCAGACGTTCGGGTTGCCGGTTGCAATGGTGTTGTATACATTCATCGGGATTGCGTGCACGTCGGCGTCGACTGTGGTGTTCGGGCATCCCATCTGGAGTCCGATCACACTACTGGGCCAGTTCCATCAACCATTCGTAGCGTTCCTTGCGTTGATCAGCATTCTGATCGCGACGCTGAATGTGAACATCGGCGCGAACGTTGTTGGCCCATCGAATGATTTCTCGCACCTTGCGCCGCGGCTTATCAGCTTCCGCATCGGCGGATTGATTACGGGATGTATCGGGCTGGCGATGATGCCGTGGAAGCTGATGGCGAGTCACACGGACTACATCCAGTGGTTGGTGAGCTACTCGGGCCTGCTAGGACCGGTGGCGGGGATCATGATCGCAGACTACTTTTTTATTCGTGGGACGCGGCTGGATACGGAGTCGCTGTATCGGCGCGAGGGCCCGTATGAATACATCAAGGGCATCAATCCGCGGGCTCTGCTTGCGCTTGGTGCCGGCGTGTTTGCGGCGCTGATTGGGCTGATCGTGCCCGATCTGCGTTTTCTGTTCGACTACGCGTGGTTCGTCGGGTTTGGGGTGGCGGCGTTGCTGTATGTAATGCTGATGGGAACGGCAAGCGGAGCAGGTGGAGCGACTCCTCTGGCACAGCGCATTGCGGCTACGGGGCTTGTCGATCCGGTGTTGAGCAGCGGTGCGGGAGCTAAAGCAAAGAGCGTCTCTGTGCGTTCCTAGTCTGGCCAAACCTCGCGGCGAACCGCAGGTCCTTCAACTCCGTTTGGCGTAAAAAGCCGCCAAGTTCCGCTCAGGATGAAAACTTAATATTATGGCGAATCGTTGAGACACCGAACTTAGCGGAGGAAGGCACCTAGTTCTGTGGCAGCGTTGCGGAGATGCGGCAGGAAGCGGGTCTGCATATCGAACACGGGCATACGTGGCGCGCTTCCGCTGAGATTGAGTGTGGCAACTACGCGGCCCGTTGGAGAGTAGACAGGCACGGCGAGAGAACGCAGACCGATCTCATACTCCTGATCGACTAGAGCGTAGCCGTGGCGGCGAACGTTGCGGAGGGCGAGGCGAAGCTTGTCGACGCTGCTGACGGTGCGCGGTGTGTGAGCAGTGAGTACAACGCGGGAGAGATATTGCTCAAGCTGATCCGAAGGCAGATGCGCAAGCAGCACACGACCCATGCTGGTGCAGTAGGCGGGCAGACGGCTACCAATGTGGAGGTCATCGGACATAACTCGAGAGACAGTTGAGCGCGCAATGTAGACGATGTCATCACCGTCGAGCGTAGCGACGGAGAAGCTTTCATGCAGTGCTGCGGACATGCGCTCAAGGACGGGCTGGGCGGCGGTGGAGAGCGAGTTCGACGCGGAGTAGGTGTTGGATAGTGTAAGCATGCGCGGACGTAGGGCGTAGCGTGAGCCCTCTTCGATGCCCGCAAAGCCAAGCTTGGTGAGCGTGTAAAGGCAGCGGCGGACAGCAGCACGCGACAGCCCCGTTTTGACTGACAGCTGCGAGATAGTCATCTGCGGAGTCTGCGGTGTGAAGGACTGAATTACGAGCAGGCCGCGTGCGAGCGACGTCATGAAGTTAGGATCGCCCGCGTAGACGTCGAATGCGGAGGAAGGTGTAGTGTTCGCCGGGATTGCTGGTGCAACCATAGCGGGCGGGGGTTCCACGCGCGAAACGGGAGCAGGGGTCGAGAAAATTGCGGTTGATTTCGCGATGATAGTGGCGGTGCGGTTGGTTGGGCGCCGAGTAGCAAGAGTCGTAGGCAGAACGTCCTCGATTCACGGCTTGAGTCCCGCCATCCGGATGCGGGTCGTGCGCACTCGATACAAAGAGTATGGATTCCATAATGCGCGATAGCCGAACTATTACTACGATAAACGCGCAGCATGTCTTACTGCAAGTGCCCGTGATCTTTTGTTGGCGCAATATCGAGCATAAGGCAACGCCGCTTTGATATGAGAAAATTGACGCCTATGGATACTCAAAAAATGCCCCTCTTGCCACTCAACGAACGGTCATCCTGGAAGGCGCTGCAGACTCATGCGGAGAAGATGAAAGCGCACACTCTGCACGGGATGTTTGCGGCTGACCCGGGACGCGGAGAGCGGTTGACCGTTGAGGCGGAAGGTCTGTTTCTCGACTACTCGAAGAATCGTGTGACCGATGAGACCCTGAAGTTGCTGCTGGGAGTGGCGGAGGAAGCCGGGCTGCACGGAAAGATCGAGGCGATGTTTCGCGGCGACAAGATCAATATCACCGAGAATCGCGCGGTGCTGCATGTAGCATTACGCGCGCCGAAGACCGAAAAGATTGCGGTCGATGGCGAGAATGTGGTGCCGGACGTCCATGCTGTGCTGGAGAAGATGGCGGGGTTTGCGGACAAGGTACGCTCGGGTGCGTGGAAGGGACATACGGGCAAGCGAATTCGCAATGTCATAAACATCGGAATTGGCGGCTCGGACTTGGGGCCGGTGATGGCGTACGAGGCGTTGAAGCACTACTCACAGAGGGATCTGAGTTTTCGCTTCGTCTCAAATGTCGATGGGACAGATTTTGCGGAGGCGGTGCGGGACATAAATGCGGACGAGACGCTGTTCCTGGTTGCGTCAAAGACTTTTACCACGCAGGAGACGATGACAAATGCTCTCTCCGCGCGCGAGTGGACGCTGGCGGGTCTGGGCGGCGATGAGTCGGCGGTGGCAAAACACTTTGTGGCGATCTCGACGAACGCGAAACTGGTAGCGCAGTTCGGCATCGACACGGCGAATATGTTCGGGTTCTGGGACTGGGTGGGTGGGCGCTACTCGATGGATTCGGCGATCGGATTGTCGACGATGATTGCAATTGGGCCGGAAAACTTCAACGCCATGCTGGCTGGGTTCCACTCGATGGACGTGCACTTTCGGACGACTCCGTTTGAGAAGAATCTGCCGGTGCTGATGGGCCTTCTGACACTTTGGTATACGGACTTCTTCGACGCGCAGACGGTTGCGGTGCTTCCCTATGAGCAGTATCTGAAGCGCTTTCCTGCATACCTGCAGCAGTTGACGATGGAGTCTAACGGAAAACATGTAACGCTGGACGGCACACATGTTGCGACCGAAACCGGGCCGGTCTATTGGGGCGAGCCCGGGACGAATGGTCAGCACTCGTTCTACCAGTTGATCCATCAGGGGACGCGGCTGATTCCGTGCGATTTTATCGGCTTTGCAAAAACCTTAAACCCGCTTGGCCGGCACCACGACATGCTGATGGCGAATGTGTTCGCACAGGCCGAGGCGCTTGCGTTTGGAAAGACGGCGGAGCAGGTGAAGGCCGAGGGCACGCCGGATTGGCTGGTGCCGCATCGCGTGTTCGAGGGCAATCGTCCGTCGAATGTGATTTTGGCTGAGGTGCTGACGCCTGAAGTGCTGGGCAAACTTGTGGCACTGTACGAGCATTCTGTTTTCACGCAGGGAGCGATCTGGAATATCGACTCGTTCGATCAGTGGGGAGTGGAGTTGGGAAAGGTGCTGGCATCGAAGATTCTTGGTGAGTTGGAGAGCGCCGCGGAGCCAGAAATGATGCATGACTCGTCGACTGCAAGTTTGATCCGGCGATATAGGAAGAGTAAGTAGGCACGATGACCATTGTGGCGCTGAAGCGTGAGTTGAAGGCGGCCGGGACGGCGGAACGCGCGGTGGGAGCGGCGCGCTACTTCAAGACTGGAGTGGGTGAGTATGGCGAGGGCGACGTCTTTATCGGTGTTGCAGCTCCCGTGCTCCACGCTCTTGCGAAGAGATATAAGACACTGAGCCTGACCGAGTTGGAGAAGCTACTTGCGGCCAGGGAACACGAGATGCGATCGGCGGCGCTGTTGATACTTGTTGCCCAATACAAAAAGGGAGACGAGGTGCTGCGAAGAGAGATTCTGGATTTGTATTTGCGCAACACGCAGTACATCAACAACTGGGATCTGGTCGATTGCTCATGCAGAGAGATTGTAGGCATACATCTGCGGACTGGATCGCGACGCCTGCTGGCGAAGCTGGCAAAGTCCAAGAGTCTTTGGGAGCGGCGAATTGCGATGGTGTCAACGATGGCGTTGGTGTGGGACGGCGACGTTGAAGACGCTCTGCGCGTGGCAGAAATGTTGCTTGATGATCGGCACGACCTGATCCACAAGGCTACCGGCTGGGTGCTGCGCGAAGTGGGCGATGTGGATCGGGCGGCGCTTGTTGGTTTTTTGGAGAAACACTACGAGCGCGTGCCGCGAACGGCGCTGCGATACGCGATTGAGCATATTCCACCACAAGAACGGAAGAAGATGCTTGCAGGCGAGTTCGGGAATCAGCGAGTCATTGCGGTGAGAGCCGCAAGAACATCGGCGGGTTCGGGGCGGACGCGGAAGTCAGCGTGAGCTTCCGAGAAGGCGATGGTTGCGTCTTGGTTGACGACAAAGGTCGCGGGAAGAGGAAGTCGCCAGCTTGCTTCGGTCGCGTTTTTATAGGTGACGCCAGAGTTGACGAACGGGATGTTCACGAGAATGCCCTGGTAGTAGCTCCGGTGTGCGGGGGGGACGCTGTAGGCAATGCCGAAACTGTCCGCGACAGTGGCGCCGGCGTCGGACAGAATGGGGAACGGAAGGTTGTGCTGCTGCAATGTGAAGTCGTTGTGACGCGGCGTCTGCGGCGAGATGGCGACGAAGAAGACTCCCATATCGCGGAGTTGGGCGTGGAGATCGCGCCAGACTTCCAGTTCTGTGACGCAGTATGGACACCAACGGCCGCGGAAGAACTTGATGACGAGCGGGCCCATGGCAAGCAGATCTGCCAAGTGGACCGGCTTGCCGGTGAGTGCGTCCGGCAGCGTGAAGTCGGGGGCTTGCGCGCCTGTGTGGAGAATGCGGTCTTCGATGCCGCTGGCGAAGAGTTGAGCAGAGGCTTGCTCGGAGATGGCAAGGCGTTCCGGCTGGACGAGCGCTCGGGTGTTTTGCGTGATGCGGTCGAGTTCGTCTTGCAGCGAACGGAGCGGAGCGTGGGACGCGGTATTGGGACTTAGCTTCTTTATGATCACACCTAAATTATTGCAGCCATGTTCGTGGTTGTTTCGTGCTTTGCGTCACTCGGCGTTGCATCATGACAGGACATCGCGGCTATGGCTGATTTTTTAGACGCGGCACCAGTTCTCGCCGGCTTCTGCAGGTGGCTTGAGGCAGCGGCACTGAGTTTGTCGATCAGTGTAGTCAGCCGCTTGAATCCCTCATCACGCGCGGTCTTGTTGCCGGGTACGGTGTTGGCGGGGTCTTCGCCGGCACGCATAAAACCGTGTCCAGCACCGTCGTAGATGACTGGCTCATACTTCTTGCCGGCGGTCTTCATGGCTTCCGTCGTGGCAGGAATTGTCGCGCTGATTCGGGCGTCGTTGCCGGCATAGAACCCGTAGACAGGCGCGGTTATCGTGGTCACGTCAGGCGGCGGCGGTCCGTAGAAAACAAATGCAGCCGAAAGATCGTGGCGATGAGTGGCGAAGGCGAACGACTTTCCGCCGCCCCAGCAGAAGCCCGCGACGAAGAGCTTACCATTGGCGGCGGGAATTTTCTTCGCGTAATCAGCTGCGGCGTCGAGATCTGCCGTGACCTGGTCGGCGCTGAGGCCGGAGACAGCTTTTGTGACTGCATCGGGTGCGAAGGAATCGCTGCCGCCGCCATTCGGGCCGGCACCACTGAGCAGGTCGGGCGCGATAACGATGTAGCCCTGCGCGGCAAGCTCGTCTGCCATCTCCTTCGCCCAGTCGCTGAGGCCGAAGATCTCGTGAATCATAATGACGACGGGAGCTTTGCGGCTCACTTCGGGATAGACGACGAAGGCCTGTACCGTCCGGTCACCGTGTTTGAGAGCGACATACTCGCCGTGCCGTGGAGACTTCAAGAGAGCAGCCTTGGCCCAATCCTGCGCGGGCAATGAGGCGGCGAAGGAGGCGACGACGAGGGCGGCGAGGAATTTCAGGATCGGGCTGCGCATGAGCCAGAGTTTACTTGCCACACGCGGCCGGGACAAGCTTATCTAAGTAGATTTTTTATTGAGATGAAACCGTGCCGTCGGAGGCCGCGTGGGAGACGGTTACGTGGACGGCATCGCCTCTCGCTACGCGGCGGCCGGGTTGCGGAGTTTGGGCAAGAATGATGCTGCCACGGGAAGGAGGGCCGGGGTTCAGAGGGGTGGCGGTAGTGGCTGGATTTCCCGGGATGCTCGAGGTGGCACTCGGCTCCGGGTTTGACGCGGGGGTTGAGGATGTTGCCGGGGAAGTCGCGGGTTGGGAATTGTCAGGAGTAACGACCAAATGCAGGCCGACCGCAGAGGCACGTTCGGCTGCGACGGAGTAGGTGACGCCGGTGAGCGACGGCATAACGTACGACGTCTGCAAGTCGTTAGCTTCAAAGTCGCTGACGAGGAGGCTGACGCGGGGACCGTCGACTCCAGATGAGCTGACGGACGGTGTCTGGGTAAGGACCACGTCAGAATCGCCGGGGACAGCGATGTGTGCGACGGTGCCCAGATCAAGCGAGAGCCTGCGTATGGTGACAGTGGCAGCACGCTCCGACTCGCCCGTGAGGTCAGGGATATTGACGCGCTCTCCACCCAGCGACTCGGTGATGCGGACGGGCCATTCCCGGCGAACGTGGGCGCCGGGCGGTGGATCCTGCGCGAGGATACGGCCGGCCGAAACGTCGCTGGAGTAGAAGCGGTTTTCCAACGTGAGTTTAAGACCCTCGTTTCCGGCGGTTTTACTGGCCTCGGCTACGGTGAGGCCGGTCAGCGCTGGCACAACGGCTTCGCGACCATGAATTGCAAAACGCATTGTGATGAAGGCAGAGATAAGAGCCAGAGCCACCATTGCCAGCGCGCCGAGGACGAGGGTGAAAATGCGCTTGATTGTGTCCCCTCCCCTTAAACTTACGTCCTAAATATAATTGAAACTTGGATCGCACACGTCGAGTGCAGTAGTTCACAGCTACCAGAGTTGCGCCTGATCGGCGTCGGCAGGACGAAATGCACAGAAATCCCAAGATTTGCACTTGCGTACACAGGCTGGCGGCTCCTAATGTTCTTCTCAACTGATGACACGCAGTAAGTCGGAGGTTGAATTCAAAGGCAAGTCGAATGATTCGCCGTAGACGAAAGTCGATGGTCGATCGGAAGGCAGCACCGGAGAAGGAGACACCGATCAGAGTCGGAAGTTGGGTTCCAAGGCAGATCCGGATAACCGATCGTCGATGCAAATCGGAGGTTAGATTGAAGGAGAAGCCGGAAGGTTGGTAGCCGGCGCAAGTCGGAGGCTGACTGGAAAGCATAGCTGGAGAGTTGATCGAAGGCGCAAGCTTTAGATTGGCACGAAGGCAAGCTGGAAGACCGGTCGTCGGCGCAAGTCGGAGATCGGTTGGAAAGTAGCCAAAGGATGCAACGCCCGATGCGAGTCGAGGGTTGAGTTGGAAGGCAGAGCTGGAAGGTAGATCGGAGACGCAAGTCAAAGGTCAATTGGAAAGCGAGGCTGAATGGTCGATCGCCGGTGCGAACTGGCAGTAGACCGGACAGTAGCTGGAAGACGCAACATTCGATTAGAACTGCGAGCCCTTCAAGAATGAGACGCCAGAGACCCCAGGTCTCTGGCGTTTTCGTGTGTGCTCGCGTGCGGCGTGAAATCTGGCGCCATCGATCCAGGTTTCTGCATACCTCATTTGCGGGATGCGTGGTCTCGCAGAGAATGATTAACTTAGTCGACCAGTATTTACGCGAGTGACAATAGAGATACGACGGCGCTGGAACCAGGAGCGAATCAACCTCGTAAGCTACTATTATTGAATGGGTGATCGCTAACCGTTTGCGCTTGCAGTCATAGGCTGAAGTATGAGGAACGAAATGAATGAGCTTGGAGATGAAATGAACCTGGCAGCCAGGGCCAGGCAGATTGGCAGCGTATCGCGCTCGCTGGCGAACGACATGTCGAGGAGCCGCGTCAACTACTGGGCAGCCTACCTGGTGGACTGGAGCTGCGTGTTTGTATTTGGCTATCTCGGATGGCGGCGTCATCCGAGCTGGACGTCAATTCTGATCAGTTCGGTCGTTGGCCTGTTCGTCTTTAGCCTGGTTGAGTACTGCATCCATCGCTGGCTCTTTCACAATAAGAAAAGTGTTTTCTATCCGCTTCACGAGGCTCATCACAACCAACCGGAAGAGACCGCCTCGGGTCTGTTCCCTACCAGCTTTTTGGTGCTGATGCCGTTCTGGTATCTCCTGGCGGATGTACTGCACGTGCCCGGCGCTTCCTTCTTTCTGTGCGGATTTTCGGCTGGATATGTTTACTTCGGGACGCTTCACCACCTGGAACATACGGTGCGAATCAACCAGATTCCCTACCGATGGTTGCAGGGACGATGGGCCGCGCATAGTGTGCATCACCGGATCGACGAGACCAATTTCGGCGTGATGACCTCTTTCTGGGACTACGTGTTCAGGACTCATCAGAAACAGCGGAAGCGGAAGTCGCTGGCTGCATAGCGTTCTATGATGTTCTTTGGGCTGCAAATGACCTACCCCACCCCCGCGGGGTGGGGTAGCTAAGTTGTTATGTATCAGCTACATGACAAATATTGTCTCCGCAAATATAAGATAACAAGTGGCTTAGAGGCAAAAATAAGATAACAAGGGACTTAATAGTGAAAGCCTCGACTCGTCGTCGGGGCTGATCTTTTTAACCTTAACTAGTTCAAGTTTACTCTTTTGACCCAAACTGTTACGCCAACTTTCTTCGACTGATTTGCGTTGTGAATTCAGTTAGTTGGCGCGTTTCGCACAGTTTTAGGGCTTGACAGGATTTTCGAGCGGATTTGCTTCCGATCAATGGTGGGATGGCCCAGGAGAAACTACGGAGATTCTGGACTCGATGAAACTGAGTCCAGAATGACGGCTTTTGGGGGTGCATGGGCTTGGGTGCGTGGGCTTTGAGGTTAGAGGAATTTTGACGGGTTAGCGTGTGGCGGACTTGCGGGGGCGACCGCCAAGGCCCCGTTGGCGCGGGCGGCGTTGCGCTTGGGTGCGCTGCGGGATTTGCCGCCTTCGGCGCCAAGGCGAGCGGCCATCCATTTGCGCGAACCGAAGACGCCTTCGAGTAGCGAGGGTATCCAGATATCGGCGTCGAGCTTTTCGAAGTGCAGGCCCAGGCCGGATGGACTGAGTTCCACGTCGCTGAGTTGCGCGGCGGTTGCGCCTTCCAAACCTTGAGCATCTTCCGGCGAAAAGAAGATGCCGAGACCGTTGGAGAGTTTGATGATTACACTTTTGGATTTGCGGTCGTAGTGGGCCGCGGTTGCAAAGGGAGTGCAGGCGCGGAGCTCTTCCACGCTTGTGTTCGCCTATCTGACTTCCTGACTGGTGATTGGCATGTATCTCTCCATTCGTTAGTGGGCAACTATATGTGTCGGGCCTTCAGCCCTCTCTGGCTGGCTGTTTGTCGTTCGGACAGATGACTAGGCGCAGGTGCCAAGTGTCGGGAAAGTGCGCAAAGGTCGTGGGTAGCACATTCCTAAGCGCTTGGGTTATTGCTATGTTGAGGCGACGCGGTGCCCGGCGAGTCCAAGGATTATAGTTTTGCCGAAGTTTGGCGCAGCGAATGGCGGCTGTTGAGACCACACGCGCATAGGTTCGGGAGCAGACATGAAGATTCTTCGTTCTGTGAATCGCAGGAGTTTCAATATCGAGCCTGCCGGATTTTTTAACGTCCTGAGGCCCGGCACCGGGTTTACCCCGCATGTGTTGGGGGACTTCTGCTATCTCCCACACCAAACCAAGGGTGCTGCGTTTCCGCAAGCAGATGTAAGTCTGACAACTGCTCCCCCGTTTCAGTCGATATCTACGCGAGATAAAAATGGTACCGGCTATCACCGACTGTTGAGACCTGCGTTGATCTTTTTGGGAGCAGTCTCGCTAACATTGTTTCTGGTGTGGTGGAGTGCAGGGTGTCCCATGCACATGACCTTCTTCGACTAGCCACTAAGAGTCGGTGTGAGCCGAAATCCACATCTCAAAATCGAGATGTGGGGCACCCGCACCCGGCACCCGGCGGGCCGTCGGACAGTTCAAATAGAAAAGCGCTTCCTTTCCATCGCCGCGTATATGCACGTGCGCTGGGATATGGTCGCTCGATTATATGATGACGCGCAGCCCGTCCATCCACAGTACTGTTGGCTCAGGCGGAGGGTAGCATATTCCTAAGCTCTTGGGTTATTGGATTCCGCCTGGCTGTGGCGGCCCGCTCCCACTCATCGCATAGTGCTGCGATGAATGGGGCACCCGGCTACTGCAGCTGCGGTGATTTCCTGCTGAGTTATTGGAAGGTCATTTCCAGTTTTACGCCGGAATAGTTTACGCGGGGTGCGATCTGGCGGCCTGGACCTTGCTCGAAGTACACGAGGCCGTAGCGCTCCATGGTCTTGAGGGTTCGCGAGAGATTTGATTTGGCGCGGCCGGTGGTCTCGGCCAACTCGGAGAGCGATTGCGGTTGCGTCTTCACGATCAGCGCCAGCAAAGCACGGTTCTTGTCCGACAGAACCTGAGACATGGTTTCGAGCGATTGGAACCAAACCTTCGGTTCATTGCGGGCAGGGACATACTCTCCGCGTGCAATGGCCATGGTCCGCTGCTTGTACTGTTCGAGGGTGGCGATACCGACTTTGAGGATGGTCATGAACGGGTACTCCTTTTCTGCAAAATGGCTTCAACCTCTGTCCAGAAATCCGCGAGGAGTGTGGCGGCATCTGCGTAAACGTAGAAACGGACCCTTTTTCCGGTGTGCTTGTGGTCGTATTCGATGCGGGTGCGAGCACCCGGCCCGGAACCTTCGCGAACGCCATGCGCGTTGTCGAAGCCAAGCAACCGTTCGCCGCCCTCATCATGAAGCGTTAGCGAATAATCCAGTCCATGAGGTCGCTCCGGCGAAACGGGAACCTGCTTTACAACGAACTTGACCCAACGCTTTCCGTCCACGTCTGCGACGAAGCTTTCACCATCGAGCAACAAGAGCGTATCGAGGCTGGGATCGCGGACTGCCACTATTCGATGTTATTACTGGGTGATAACTTAGTCAAGGCTGCGGTTTTAAGGAGTGGAGGAGCCCAGCAAAAGCAGATTCCTTCGCTTCGCTGCGGAATGACAAACGGGTTCCGCTGCAGAATGACAAACGGTTTCGCTGCGGAATGACAAACAAAGAGGACAGTAAGGAAACGGCGGACTCCGAGGAGTCCGCCGTTTGGGTTTGTGTCGATGCGGTGAAGCAGTTTCTTTCGCTTCGCGATGACAAACAAATGAACTGGCTGCTTATTCGGCGGCCATTTCTTCTTGTTCGCCTTCCATGCGCATGAGTTCCAGTTCGCGCTCTTCGGCTTCGATGGCTGAGGCCACTTCCTGCTGGACCTGGGCTGCCACTTCTTCCAGCTCTGGGGAGAGTTGGACGTTGCGGTAGTACTCCATGCCGGTACCGGCGGGGATGAGGCGGCCAACGATGACGTTTTCCTTGAGGCCGCGGAGCGTGTCGATGGAGCCGTTGATGCTGGCTTCAGTAAGCACGCGCGTGGTCTCCTGGAAGGACGCCGCCGAGATGAACGAGTCAGTCGAGAGCGAGGCCTTGGTGATGCCGAGGAGCAGCGAGCGTCCGATTGCAGGACGTCCTCCGGTCATCAGCACACGCTGGTTCTCTTCGTTGAACCGGAAGCGATCCGTCTGTTGCTCGAGCAGGAAGGTGGTGTCGCCAACCTCTTCGATTTTGACCCAGCGGAGCATCTGGCGAACGATGGTCTCAATGTGCTTGTCGGAGATGGTGACGCCCTGCAGGCGGTAGACTTCCTGGATCTCGTTGACCAGGTAGGTCTGCACAGCGCGCTCTCCGAGGACTTCGAGAACGTCGTGCGGACTACGCGGACCATCGATGAGCGGGTCACCGGCACGGAGGCGTTCACCCTCCTGCACGTTGACGTACACACCGCGTGGAACGCTGTATTCCTCTTCCTGACCGTTGTCGGCGGTGACGTAAACTTTGCGCTGGCCTTTGCTGACCTCGCCGAAGCGTACGACGCCGTCGATCTTGGAGATGATTGCCGGATCGCGGGGCTTGCGTGCCTCGAAGAGTTCGACGACGCGGGGCAGACCGCCGGTGATGTCCTTGGTGCGCGTTGTTTCGCGCGGGATCTTGGCAAGGATGTCGCCGGGGAATACTTCGTCGCCGTCCGCAACCATGAGGTGGGCGCGTGATGGCATGAGGTAGCGCTTGTTGCCGGACGCTGCCTTGATCAGGATAGCGGGCTGACGCTTCTCGTCGGAGGAGTCGGCAACCACCAGGCGCGAAAGGCCGGTGACTTCGTCGACTTCTTCGTTGAGGGTGACGCCTTCCTGCAGGTCCTTGAACTGGACGGTGCCGGCGATTTCGGTGAGCAGCGAGAAGGTGTAAGGATCCCACTCGCCGAGGGTTGCGCCCTGCGTGACCTTGGCACCTTCCTCCACCTTGAGCTTGGCGCCGTAGACGATGGCGTAACGCTCTTTCTCGCGACCCTTGTCGTCGATGATGGCGATGGAACCGTTACGGTTCATCGCGACCAGATCGCCGGACTTGGCGCGGACGGTGACGAGGTTGATGAAGCGCACGGTGCCGACGTTCTTGGCCTCGAGGTGCGAGGCGTCCGAGACGCGCGATGCCGTGCCGCCGATGTGGAAGGTACGCATGGTGAGCTGGGTGCCCGGCTCGCCGATGGACTGCGCCGCGATGACGCCGACGGCTTCGCCCATCTCCACCATCTTGCCGGAGCCGAGGTTACGGCCATAGCAGAGGATGCAGACGCCGCGCTTGGATTCGCAGGTGAGGACCGAGCGAATCTTGACCTTCTCGATGCCCGCTGCCTGGACGGCGGAGGCGAGGTCTTCGTCGATCTCCTGGTTGATCTCGACGATGGTCTTGCCCTCGAAGTCCTTGAGCTTCTCGAGCGAGACGCGGCCAATGATGCGATCGCGCAACGGCTCGATGGTCTCGCCGGCCTCGATGATCGGGGTGACGTAGATGCCTTCGACGGTGCCGCAATCGTGGTGCGAGATGATGACATCCTGCGCCACGTCGACGAGACGGCGTGTGAGGTAGCCCGAGTCGGCGGTCTTGAGTGCGGTGTCGGCGAGACCCTTACGTGCTCCGTGAGTGGAGATGAAGTACTGCAGCACGGTGAGGCCTTCACGGAAGTTCGCCGTGATGGGGGTCTCGATGATTTCGCCGGAGGGCTTGGCCATGAGGCCACGCATGCCGGAGAGCTGACGAATCTGCTGTTTGGAACCGCGGGCTCCGGAGTCGGCCATGATGTAGATGGGGTTCATGGCTCCTTCCTTGTCGGCGCGCTTCATGTTGTTGAACATCTCATCGGCGACGCGCTCGGTAACTCCCGACCACATCTGGATGACCTTGTTGGAGCGCTCACCGTTGGTGATGGCACCGTCAAGATACTGCTGCTGCATGGCGAGGACGGTCTTCTCGGCTTCGCCAACCAGCGTGTACTTGGAGTCGGGGATAACCATGTCGTCGAGGCCGACCGAGAGGCCGGACTGGGTGGCATAGCGGAAGCCGAGATCCTTGATGCGGTCGAGGGTCTTGACCGTGATTTCAAGGCCAAGGTTCAGGTAGCAGTAGTTGACGAGCTGTCCGATTCCCTTCTTCTTGAGTAGGCCGTTGACGTACGGCATGCCTTCGGGAAGAGCGTCGTTGAGGATAGCGCGGCCGACCGTGGTCGAGATGAACTGCTTGTTGAACTCGACCGGCTCGGTGTGGTTTAGATCCTGATCGTCGTAGGCGGTCGTCATGTCGAGGACCGGGCCTGTGTAGCGCAGACGGATTGGCGTCAGCGTTTCGACCTGCTTGGCTTCGAGTGCCATAAAGACTTCTTCGATGTTGGCAAAGACGCGGCCTTCACCCTTGGCGTTAACCTTGGCCTTGGTCAGGTAATAAAGACCGAGGACGAGATCCTGCGTGGGGACGGTGATCGGCTGTCCACTCGCGGGCGAGAGGATGTTGTGCGATGCAAGCATCAGGACCGAAGCCTCGATCTGCGCTTCGGGCGACAAGGGGATGTGGACGGCCATCTGATCGCCGTCGAAGTCGGCGTTGAAGGCGGTGCAGACCAGCGGATGAATCTTGATGGCCTTTCCTTCGACGAGCACCGGCTCAAACGCCTGGATGCCGAGGCGATGGAGGGTCGGAGCGCGGTTGAGCAGGATCGGATGATCCTTGATGACCTCTTCGAGGATGTCCCAGACAATGGGCTCCTGCATTTCAACCATCTCTTTGGCTTGCTTGATGGTGGTGCAGTGACCGGTCTGCTCGAGGCGGTGATAGATGAAGGGCTTGAAGAGTTCGAGCGCCATCTTCTTGGGAAGGCCGCACTGGTGCAGCTTCAGTTCGGGCCCGACGACGATGACCGAACGGCCAGAGTAGTCGACGCGCTTGCCGAGGAGGTTCTGACGGAAGCGGCCCTGCTTGCCCTTGAGGGTGTCGGAGAGCGACTTGAGCGGACGGTTGTTCGCGCCACGGAGGACGCGGCCACGGCGGCCGTTGTCGAAGAGTGCGTCGACGGCTTCCTGCAACATGCGCTTCTCATTGCGGACGATGACCTCGGGTGCGTGCAGGTCCATCAGCTTCTTGAGGCGGTTGTTGCGGTTGATGACGCGGCGATACAGGTCGTTGAGATCGGACGTCGCAAAGCGGCCACCGTCCAGCAAGCCAAAGAGATGGTCGAGATGCAGGAGCCCATTGTCTGGGACATCCTCGAAGAGGTCATCAAGGATCATCCGATCCTGCTCAACCGCGCTCCGACCCTCCATCGCCTCGGCATCCAGGCGTTTGAGCCGGTGCTCGTCGAAG
>JANYLK010000107.1 GCA_025357875.1 Granulicella sp. | reverse complement strand
CAGTACCAGGTTGCCTTCGCCTCCGGCCGCGTGTTCGGGCTGGGCGTAAGCGAATGTGGGGAGCAGAAGGCCCAGGATTGCCGCCATGATTTTGTACTGACGCTTCACAAAATCTTTTGCGCCTTCTTTGAGAGCAATCACAACTTCACGTGTAAACGTTAGCGAGATACCGAGCGAAATCACGCTCACAGCCAAAAAGAAATAGACCCAACCCTGAACAACACTCACATGTCCCTCCTGGAACACAGATTTAGAAGTCCGCACACATCGACCCCAGGGTTGAAACCTCTCAGAACGCTGGGGAATAACCACCGGAAGCGTATCACCGGGGTTGGTCAGTGTCGAGTGACTGCAGTCACAGAGGTTGAGCGGAACAGCATGTCGTAGACTCTGCGAGTGGGCATATTTGCACATCGTTGGCGGAAAAGGAACTGTCAGCGGGCGCGCTATTATCGAAAGATTCCAATGGTCCGGCGTTTTGCTAACTCGTTGCATCTAATCGGATGAGCTTCCACTTATCCCCCACTGTCCGCCACCTTATGCGCTTATACGTTGCCACTACGAACCCAGGAAAGCTCCGCGATTTCGCTGATGCCGCCGAACGGCATATTTTCATCACTGGGACTGAATTGCGTCCGTCCGAGCGCATTGCAATCGAGCCTCTCCCCTGCCTGGACGACATTCCGGCGCCGCCCGAAGATGACCTTACTTTTGAGGCCAACGCCCGCGCCAAGGCGATTTACTACTCGAGGCAGTCGGCAGGTCTGTGCGTGCTGGCCGATGATTCAGGCCTTGAAGTAAAGTGTTTGGACGACGCGCCCGGCGTTCGTAGCGCGCGATATGCGGACGACCAGAGGTTCCCAGCTGTCCTTGGATCCACGCCCGACGAACGCAACAATGCTGCGCTACTGCGTGCATTGGACGGTGTGCCGGAGTCGTACCGCCAGGCGCGCTATCGCTGCGTGCTAGCGCTGGCCCGCGACGGCGAAGTGCTGGCGATCGCAGACGGAGTGGTGGAGGGCAACATGCTAACTGCGCCACGCGGAGCGCTGGGATTTGGCTACGACCCTCTATTCTTTATTCCTGACCTGGATAAAACTATGGCGGAACTTGACCCGGTTGCGCGGCTTTCCGTGAGCCATCGGGGGCGTGCGTTGCGTAGCCTCCTCACGCGTTTGGATCAGTTTTTATGAAGCGAATTTCGATCGTCATTCCTGCGCTAAATGAGGCGGACTCGATTGGGCGGGTGGTTGGCGAGATGCCCTGGGATCGCATTGCCGAGTGCATCGTAGTGGATAACGGCAGCACGGATAGGACGGCGGCGATTGCAGCGGAGGCAGGCGCGCGGGTGATTGAATCTCCGCGAGGGTATGGCGCAGCGTGCAAGACGGGTTCGGATGCGGCGCTCGCCAGCAGCGACATTGTTGTGTTCATGGATGGGGACGGGTCGGACATCATCGCCGACCTCGGCCGGTTGGTGGGGCCAATCGAGTGCGGAGAGCGTGACTTCGTGATCGGCTCTCGCCTCCGAGGAAGTCGCGAGCCAGGAAGCATGTTGCCCAGTCAGCTCTTTGCCAACTGGTTGGTGGGTAAACTAATCTGGCGCATGCATCGATTTCGCTACACGGATATGGGCCCGTTTCGCGCTATTCGAAGAACAGCACTCGAACATCTACACATGTCGGAGATGACTTACGGCTGGAATTTGGAGATGCAGGTCAAGGCCTGTCAATACCAGTTGCGCATTGAAGAGATTGCGGTTGACTACCGCAAAAGGGTGGCCGGTGATTCAAAGGTCTCCGGCAACCTTCAGGCATCTTTCCGCACCGCAGTGAGAATCTTCGCTGTGCTTTTTCGCACAGGCCTTTCGCGTCGCCCGAAGCGGCTACGCTAGCACTCGTCTACTTCTTCTCTGCGGCCTCTGATTCACTCTGCGGTTCACCGTGTTCTTCGGCAGCCTTGCGTGATTGTTCAAATGCGCGGGTGGAGTGCTCGTGCGCTTGACGTGAAAGCTCGTGAGCGGTGAGGCCGCCCTGACTATGGGACGCGGCAGCAGCAGAGTGGGCATGGGCGGCGAGGTTGTGGAACTCGGCTGCTCTGTCGTGAGGACTTTGAGGCATTTGTGCTCTCCTTTTCAGGTTCGATGCGGATGCGACCCCAGCTAGGGTCCAGCTTGGGTCCCATCCGCCAATGTGCTGCAAGTTGTCTAAGAAAGTCAGATTACCGGGTGGCCTCAAAGAGGAACCAAGCACGGCGCTCGGCTTCGTCGATCCAGACCTCGATCAGGCTGGTAGTGGCATAGTCGTTAGCTTTGGACGCGACTTCGTGGGCGGCGCGCATGCTTTCGATCAGTGCTTTATTGTCATTGTGGAGTTCTTTCAGCATGTCTACAGCGTTCACAAATTTCTCGTCGTTGTCGGCAAGCCGCTGCAGGCGGGCTATGTGCCCGATAGAACGGATGCTGGTCCCACCGATTTTGCGCACGCGCTCAGCGATGGGGTCACTGATTTCATAGATCTGTGTAGCTTGCTCGTCGAGTAGCAGGTGATAGTCACGAAAATGTGGACCACTCATGTGCCAGTGAAAGTTCTTGGTTTTGAGATATAGGACGAAGACATCAGCCAGCATGGCGTTCAAAACGCTGGAAAGGTTTTTGATTTCTTCGGGTGAGAAACCATCTGGGGTGCTTAATTTGTCTGTCTTGGCTTGCGTTTTGGGCGGTGATGTAGGCATTAAGAGCTCCTTGTGAAGGGGCATCCAAGAGTCCGGGTAGGCTCTCGTTTGTCCCAAGCAGCTAATGAGATGCGGACGCGCCGCGGAACGACGTCTCATGATCCGGGAAGACCAAAAAAGGTGGATTTTTCCTTCTAAAAAGCCACTGTGCTTGGTTATACCGTCAATACCAGCCCTGAGGCAGGGCTATCGTGCCATCCATCCACCATCCACAACCAGCACGTGGCCGGTGATGTAGTTGGCGGCGGCCGACGCGAGGAAGACCGCGGTGCCGGCGACGTCGGTGGCTTCGCCCCAGCGGCCTGCGGGTATGCGTTCGAGGATGGCCTTGCTGCGATCAGGGTCGGCGCGGAGCTGCGCCGTGTTATTCGTGGCGATGTAGCCCGGAGCGATGGCGTTAACCTGGATTTCCTTTACAGCCCATTCGTTGGCGAGCGCCTTGGTGATCTGCGCGACGGCACCCTTGGCCGCAGCGTAGGAAGGCACGCGGATGCCACCCTGGAAGCTGAGCAGCGAGGCAATATTGATGATCTTGCCAGGGGCGTTGCGCGACATCATGTCCCGGCCGGCGAGCTGCGAGAGCTGGAAGACGGCGGTCTCGTTGATCTGGATGACCTTTTGCCAATCGGCTAGTGGGACGTTGACGGCATCTTCACGGAGGATGATTCCGGCGTTGTTCACCAGTATGTCGACACGGCCGAATTTCGCCAGGACCTGCGCGAACAGAGCGTCGGGAGCGGCGGTGTCGGAGAGATCGGCTGCGAAGGCTGCTGCCTTGCCACCTGCGGATTCGATGGTTGCGGCGGTTGCAGCCGGTGGCTTGATGTCGTGGGTAGCGATTGCCGCGCCGGCTTGGGCAAGCGCAATGGCGATGGCCGCACCCATTCCTCCGGCTGAGCCGGTGACGAGCGCGATTTTGTTGTCGAGACGGAAGGAGTCGAGGATGTTGGACATTATGAGGATAACTTTACGCTGGCTCAGCCGGGCGGGCAAACCTCCTGTCGCGCTCAATCCTCCAGATCGGTACAACGGGTGAGAATTGTTGCGAGCCGCTTGTGGTCTCTGGTGCAGTGAGTTCGATCACCGTTCAGCGCGGGGTCCGTCCGCTACAATTGTCAACGGCGTTCCCATGGCTTTTTGATGGGAAGTGGTGACAAGAAGGAGATCTATGAAGCTGTTGCAGATGGCTGACCCCGTGCGTTACGCGCGGATGACTAGCGAGGAACTTCGCGCGACGTTTTTACTCGAGGGCATGTTCACGCCGGGGGCGATCGAGTTTGCCTACGTGGATCTTGACCGGACCGTGATTGGATCTGCGATCCCGACCACAGCAGCGCTAAAGTTAGAGACTGAGCCAGAATTGCGTGCGGAGTATTTCCTCGAGCGCCGCGAACTAGGTGTGCTGAATGTTGGCGGTACAGGCTCGGTCGTTGTCGATGGAGTTAGCTTCGACCTTGGCAAGCTGGACTGCGTTTACGTTGGGCGCGGAAGTAAGTCCGTCATTTTTTCGAGTAAGTCCGCCAGCGCGCCAGCAGCGTTTTATCTCTTGAGTTATCAAGCCCACACTGAATATCCAACAAAAATGGTAAAGTTCGCCGACCTAGCAGGGCTTGCACTTGGATCGGCCGAGACGTGCAACAAGCGGACGATCTATAAGGCAATTCACCGCGATGGTATCAAGAGCTGCCAGTTGGTAATGGGATTTACGCTGCTGGCGCCCGGGAGTAACTGGAACACGATGCCTGCTCACACGCATATGCGGCGATCGGAGGTTTATTTTTACTTTGATGTGGAGCCGGACCAACGGGTCGTGCATTTGATGGGACCGCCGGATGCTACCAGCCACATTGTGATGGCGGACAAGCAGGTTGTGGTGTCCCCGGGTTGGTCGATCCATGCGGGTGTTGGGACCAAGAACTACGGCTTTTGTTGGGGCATGGGTGGCGAAAACCAGGACTACGCCGATATGGACCCGGTTGCGATCAAGGACTTGAAGTAGGAACGGATTAGGAGTTCGAACGAATGACGTCTGTAGCCAAGAACAGCCTGACACTTCGCAAGAAGGAAGAGTGCAAGTGGGATCTGGTCAGCCTCGGCGAGGTGATGCTGCGGCTCGATCCGGGCGATGTTCGCGTGGCCACGGCGCGACAGTTCAACGTGTGGGAGGGCGGCGGCGAGTATAACGTTGCGCGCGGGCTAAGGCGCTGCTTCGGACTAAAGACGGCCGTTGTAACTGCGCTCGCCGATAATCCCGTCGGGCGGTTGCTTGAAGACTTGATGTTGCAAGGCGGTGTTGACCAATCGCATGTGGTGTGGGCGAAGTATGACGGCGTTGGCCGGACTACGCGCAATGGGCTGAATTTTACGGAGCGCGGCTTTGGTGTGCGTGCTGCGTTGGGTTGCTCGGATCGCGGGCATACGGCGGTGAGCCAGTTGAAGCCCGGGCAGATTGATTGGGACGAGATATTTGGCAAGGAAGGCTCGCGCTGGTTGCATACCGGCGGAATCTTCTGCGCGCTGAGTGAATCGACTCCTGAGGTGTGCAAAGAGGCGATGGTGGCGGCGCGTAAGCATGGCACCATGATCAGTTATGACTTGAACTATCGCGACTCACTGTGGAAGTCGATTGGCGGCAAGGCTCGGGCCACTGAGGTCAACCGCGAGTTGGCGTCGTATGTCGACGTGATGATCGGCAACGAAGAAGACTTTACGGCTGCGCTTGGTTTCGAGATTGAAGGCGTTGGTGATGATTTGGGAGAACTCGACTCCGCCAATTTCCGCAAGATGATTGAGAAGGCTGTTGCGACGTTTCCTAACTTCCGCGCGGTGGCTACTACGCTGCGCCACGCCAAGACTGCGAGCGTCAACGACTGGGGCGCGGTGTGCTACTACGAGGGCGAGTTTCACGAGGCTCGGCCAATGCCTGATCTGGAGATATTCGATCGCGTCGGCGGCGGCGATTCGTTCGCGTCGGGACTGATCTACGGTTTCTTGAATGAGAAGGGTGCGGATTGGGCGGTGAACTGCGGGTGTGCACACGGTGCGCTCGCAATGACCACGCCTGGCGACACCACCATGGCTACTTTTGACGAAGTCCAGCGCATTATGAAGGGCGGGGGCGCCCGCGTTCAGCGCTAACTGCACCCACCGAAACAGGAGAAGCAATGCAGAAAGTTGAAGTTCTAAAAGCACTGAGCAAGATCGGCCTTGTGCCTGTCCTGCGTGCCGAATCGGAAGCACAGGCCCTGGCGCTCGCCGACGCGATTGCCGCTGGTGGCGTCAACGTTCTCGAAGTCACCATGACTGTTCCTGGCGCCATCCGCGTGATGCGTCGACTCGCCGAGGAGCGACCTGACATCCTGATTGGCGCGGGCACTGTGCTCGACCCGGAGACGGCGCGGATGTGCATTCTTGAGGGCGCGCAGTTCGTGGTCAGCCCCGCGCTCAATGTCCGCACCATCGAAATGTGCCATCGCTATGGCGTGGCCGTGCTTCCGGGGGCGCTTACGCCTACCGAGATCGTGACTGCTTGGGAGGCGGGCGCTGATGTCGTCAAGATATTCCCGGCCAGTGCACTTGGTGGCGCGAAGTACCTGAAGAGCGTGAAAGCGCCGCTGCCCCAGGTTGAGATGATCCCAACGGGCGGTGTATCGCAGGCCACAGCAGCGGAGTTTCTTGAGGCAGGAGC
>JANYLK010000084.1 GCA_025357875.1 Granulicella sp. | reverse complement strand
ACCTTCTTGACCTTGCGTGACTGGCCGTGCTGGCCTGGGGGAAAGTTGCGCTTCTCAATGGGGCATTTCTCAGAGAAGCATTTCGCGCCCTTGAGGAAGAGCTTGACGCCGTCGCGGCGGCATAGGCGGCAGACGGGTCCTGTATAACGTGCCATTTGTATTGCTCCTTTAAGTCAGGTGACGATCGGTTTACGCGCTCACTGCGCTTCGTCCCGATCCTGTTGTGGATGACGCGTTGTCAGACGCGACGGCGCTTGGGCGGACGGCAACCGTTGTGCGGCATCGGCGTAACATCGCGAATGCTGCGCACTTCGATGCCGGTGGTTGCCAGAGCGCGGATCGCGGACTCGCGGCCTGAGCCGGGACCCGAGACGCGCACATCGACCGAGCGGACGCCATGATCGCGTGCTCCGTTAGCCGCACCGGCAGCGGCCTGCTGCGCCGCAAACGGGGTTCCCTTGCGGGATCCGCGAAAGCCGAGCGAGCCAGACGACTTCCAGGAGAGCGTATTGCCGGCTTGGTCCGTGATGGTGACGATAGTGTTGTTGAAGCTTGCCTGAATGTAGACCAGGCCGAATGGAACGTTCTTGCGCTCGCGCTTTTTAAACTTCTTGTTCTTGCCTGCGGTCTTGGCGCCGGCTGCTTTGTTCTGTGTCTTCGCCATGATTTATTTTGTCGCTTTCTTCTTGCCGGCAACCGTTCCCTTGCGAGGACCCTTGCGCGTGCGAGCGTTGGTGTGGGTGCGCTGGCCGCGGACTGGAAGCGAACGGCGGTGACGAAGGCCACGGTAGGACTGAATTTCAATCAGGCGCTTGATGTTGAGCGAGATGTCCTTGCGGAGATCGCCTTCGATTTGGCCCTGCACCTCGATGACTTGACGGATGCGGTTGAGTGCATCCTCGTCGAGAGTGCCGACCTTTGCGAAGGGATCGACGTCTGCAGCGGTAAGAATCTTTGCCGCCCGCGAGTCGCCGATGCCGAAGATGTAAGTGAGTCCGATGCGTACCTGTTTATTATTCGGTACGTCGACTCCAGCAATACGTGCCATGGGGTTCCTTTTCGTGTGTGCTTGCGGCGCTGATGGCCACAGAAGCGAGGTGGTCGGTTTGCGGACGTTCCGCCGGGTTCAACGCAAGCCTCAAATTCGGCTAACTAGCCTGGCGGGGCCGGTAGTGCGGCCTTTAAC
This sequence comes from Granulicella sp., assembly GCA_025357875.1. Classification (GTDB taxonomy): domain Bacteria; phylum Acidobacteriota; class Terriglobia; order Terriglobales; family Acidobacteriaceae; genus Edaphobacter. The sequence goes on along the minus strand of JANYLK010000084.1, from coordinate 6,995 downwards.
TCCTAGCGGTTAGCTAGAGGCTAAAAGCTAGCGGCTAGCTTTCTAGCCTTGACGCTGTTTATGCTTGGCGTTTTCGCAGATAACGCGAACAACACCTCGGCGGTGAATGACTTTACACTTGTCGCAAATCTTCTTGACTGAGGCGCGGACTTTCATGAAAAACTCCTAAGACAGTCGTTAGCTTTTAGCCCATAGCTATTCGCTAAAGGCAGCCAACGTGCTCATTGCTTTGATTTTCAGCAAAAAGCTAGTAGCAAAAAGCTAGTAGCTAGAGGCTGCTTCTCGTCTACTTGTAGCGGTAGACGATGCGGCCGCGGTTGAGGTCGTAAGGGCTGAGCTCAATCGCGACGCGGTCGCCGGGGAGGATACGAATGAAGTTCTTGCGCATGCGTCCGGAGACGTGTGCGAGGGCCTGATGCTTGTTTTCAAGCTCGACCTTGAACAGCGCATTGGGCAGTGTCTCGACGACAACCGCCATCACTTCAATTGCATCTTCCTTCGACAAACGCTCTCCTTTGCAGGATGGGAACGGTTCTAACTCGACCCAACACCCTGTTGCCGAGTGCCTGCGCATACAGCAAATTAGAGTATACCCCTAAACGGGGTAGAAATTCTACCTGGTAAGCACCTTTGGGCCGTCTTTTGTGATAGCAACCGTGTGCTCAAAGTGGGCACTGACGCTGCCATCTAGCGTCACGGTAGTCCAACCATCTGGGAGTACCTTCACTCCAGCGCCGCCGGCATTGATCATGGGCTCGATCGCCAGCACCATGCCGGCTTTGAGGCGCGGACCTTTGCCGTGGGCGCCAAAGTTTGGCACCTGTGGGTCTTCGTGCATGGATTTGCCGATGCCATGGCCGACGAACTCCTTGACAACGCCGAATCCGGCGGCCTCACACATCTCCTGAACGACAGCGGAGATGTCGAAAAGGCGACCGCCGACCTGAGCCTGCTCGATCGCTGCCTCCAGTGAAGCCTGGGTGACGGCGAGCAGTTTCTTTGTGGTCGGCGAAGGAGTTCCGACAGCGTAGGTGACGGCGCAATCAGAGTAAAAGCCGTCGACGATGACGCCACAGTCGATGGAGATGATGTCGCCATCTGCCAGGATGCGCTTGGCCGAAGGAATTCCGTGAACAACCTCGCTGTTGACCGAAGTGCATAGGACGGCGGGGAATCCGTGGTAACCCTTGAATGCCGAGACAGCGTGGAGCGCGTCCATCTTCGCTGCGGCGACCTTCTCCAGATCCATCGTGGACGCGCCGGCTACGATCATTGGGCGCACTGCCTCGTGGACCTGGTGAAGTGCTTCGCCGGAGCGGCGCATCTTGTCGATCTCTGCCGGGGTTTTTAGGATGATGGCCATTGGCGTCAGTTGCTGGTTGCTGATACTAAGGAAGAATTATTGCGAAGGCTGAGCAGCGCGCTCTCAATGTCGGCGAGCACCGCTTCCACTGGCTGATCGCCATCCACTTCCTCGAAGCGCCCGAGGTTGCGATAGTGCGCGACGACAGGCGCTGTCTGATCATTGAACGTCTTCATGCGCTCAATGAAGACATCTTCGGTGTCGTCGGGTCGCTGTAGGAGATGGGTTCCGTCGTGATCGCAACGGCCCGCGGTAGTTGGAAGGTTTGAATGGACGTTGTAGATACTCTTGCAAATGGGGCAGACGCGGCGGCCGGTGATGCGCTTCAAGAGCTGATCGTAGGCGACGACGATGCTGATTGCCACTACGGGCAGGTTCGGTGCAAGCGACAGCCTAGCGAGCGTGGAGTCGAGAAAATGGGCTTGCTCAAGGGTACGGGGATAGCCGTCAAGAATATAGCCGCGACGAGTATCTTTCTCGTGGAGTCGGTTCAGCACCATCTGGTTGACGAGATTGTCGTCGACGAGTCGGCCTGTGCTCATGATCTCCTGTGCCTGGATTCCCAGTTGCGAACCGCTGGCAATGTTGCCACGGAGCAGGTCTCCGGTGGATATTTGCGGGATGCCGTACTTGTTGACGAGGAACTGCGCCTGGGTACCCTTGCCAACTCCAGGCGCTCCCAAAAGGAGAACTGGCCCGGGCAGAAAGGAGGTATCTGCCAGGGCCGTAGTTTGATATGCGGATTCTGAGTTCAACGTATCGTGCCTACCAACTTCGGCGCCCGCGGATTCGACCGCTCTTAGGAGAGAAGCCGTCATAATGGCGCATGATGAGCTGCGATTCAACCTGCTGTACCGTGTCCATGGCGACACCAACGACAATCAGCAGCGAAGTGCCGCCGAAGTAGAAGTTTACTCCAAGTCCCTGAGTCATCCATGCCGGAAGAGAATCGAAGAAGCGACCGATGAGCCAGAGATGGTTGAAGTGGATGCCGCTGATGAGGAGGGTTGGGATGATGGAGATGATGATGAGATAGATCGCTCCCACCAGCGTGATGCGCGTCAGCACATCATTGATGAAGTCCGAGGTGCGGCGTCCGGGGCGGATGCCAGGAATGAAGCCGCCATACTTGCGCATATTGTCGGCGATATCGTCCGGGCGGAAGACGATGGAGATATAGAAGTAAGCGAAAAAAATGATCGCCGCGATGTACAGAACTTCATACCATGGCTCGCCGGGCTGAAGATTTTGAAGGATTGGGCCGAAGAAGTGTGTCTCTTTGAGTGGACCACTACCAAAAAAGCTCATTCCTGCAAAAAGCAACGGCGCGGAGAGGATGGAACTGGCGAAGATAACCGGCATGACACCGCCGGAGTTGACCCTAAGCGGAAGATGAGTCGACTGGCCGCCCATCATCTTGCGCCCGACGATGCGCTTCGCATATTGAACCGGGATGCGGCGCTCGGAGCGTTCCACAAACACGATGAAAGCCACCACCGCGACCATACCGACGAGTAACAGTAGCAGAGCGATCGGCGTGAAAGCTCCCCACGTCTGGTCGCGAGCCTTGCCGTAGAGGTCGATAATACCTCGCGGCAAGCCAACGACGATGCCCGTGAAGATGAGCAGCGACATCCCGTTTCCGATACCGCGTTCCGTAATCTGTTCACCCAGCCACATGATGAAGGCCGTACCGGCTGTGAGCGTGATAATGCACATCGGGACAAACTCGCCTCGAGGGATGGTGACCATGTTGGAGCCGGATTGCGTGAGAGTGAGCGAGATGGCAAACGACTGGATGATTCCGAGCAGAACCGTAACGTAACGGGTCCACTGGGTGATCTTACGGCGGCCAAGTTCGCCTTCCTTCTGCAGCTTGGCCAGCGGCTCATAGATGACGGTCAGCAATTGAAAGATGATCGACGCTGTGATGTACGGCATGATGCCAAGCGCGAAGATAGTGAGCCGGCGAAGGTTGCCGCCAGTAAACAAGTCAGCCAGGCCGAGGGCGGACCCGGAGTTGGCATTGAAGAACTGGGCGAGCGCGTCGGCGTTGATTCCAGGCGTCGGGATAAACGCTCCCAGGCGATACACGGCAAGCAGGCCAAGCGTAAATAGCACACGCTTGCGCAAGTCGGGGATGCGGAAGATGTTGGCGAATTTCTCTAACATCGATACCTCTTCAAATTTTCTTAACCCGGCCTGCCCGGGCTGAGCTTCAAATGGGTGAAACCTCATCCTAGCGGAAATCGTAGTGCGGATGCGCCTGCGGAGTGCTAGCCGATAAGGATTGCTTTGCCGCCAGCCTTCTCGATCGCTTCCTGCGCAGTCTTCGAGAACTTGTGCGCGTGGATCGTGACCGGGCCGGTTAGATCGCCATTGTTCAAAACCTTGATTAGACCACCCTTCTTGCGCAGCAGGCCCAGCGAGATGATGGTCTCGAGGGTGAACTCCGTTCCAGGAGCAGTCGCAAGGATTTCCGCGACGCGGTCAAGGCCGAGAACCGTGTACTCAACGCGGAAGATATTATTGAATCCGCGCTTCGGCAAACGGCGGTGTAGCGGCATCTGGCCGCCTTCGAAGCCGCGCATCAGTGACGATCCCGAGCGCGAGCCTTGGCCCTTGTGACCACGGGTGGAAGTCTTACCCATGCCCGAACCCATACCACGGCCGACACGTTTCTTATTTTCATTCGCCTTTTTGGGAGCGCGCAGATTGGAGAGATTACGGATTGCCATTATGTGTTTCCTCGCTATAACGCCGGTATCTCGAAGGCCGACCGACTCGCATGAGTTGCAGGCTGTTCCCTGCTGAAATTGTTAGTCGACGAAGCGAACGAGATGGGGCACCTTCGCCACCATGCCGCGAATCGACGGCGTATCTTCGCGTTCAACGATCTGGTTGAGACGCGTAAAGCCGAGGCCCTTGATGACTAGCTTATGCTTGGTCGGCGTGCAGATCTTTGAGCGATGATACTGCAGTTTGATCTTGGCGATTGTATTCGCGTCAGCCATGATTTAGAGCTCCTCTACAGACTTGCCGCGCAGGGCGGCGACTTCGGCCTTGTTGCGAAGCTGGATGAGAGCGTCGAAAGTGGCCTTGATAACGTTGTGCGGATTGGCAGAGCCGAGCGACTTGGTCAGTACGTTCTGCACACCGGCGGAGGTCATGACAGCGCGAACCGTCTTACCGGCGATGATGCCCGTACCTTCAGGCGCGGGCTTCAACATCACCGAACCAGCACCGAAGTGCCCAAGCACCTGGTGCGGAATGGTGGTCGCCGTCAGGTTGATCTTGAACAAATTCTTCTTGGCCGCTTCAATGCCCTTGCGGATCGCCTGGGGAACTTCCTTGGCCTTGCCGGATCCATAACCGACGACGCCCTCGCCCGGATCGCCGATGACAACGAGCGCGGCGAACGACATATTTTTGCCGCCCTTGACGACCTTGGTGACGCGATTGATCGAAACCACCTCGTCTTTGAGGTTGAGCCGGTTCGCATCAAGCTTTTTCTTCATCTGTGCCATATGCTGTCCATCTTTCTGGCTGCCCGGTCGGGGCGCCCAAACCTGAAACTTAGAAGACTAGAATTCGAGACCGGCTTCGCGAGCCGCGTCGGCCAGCGCCTTGACGCGGCCGTGGTACAGGTATCCGCCGCGATCAAACACGACACGCTTGATGCCCTTTTCCTGCGCGCGCTCGGCGATCAACTTACCGACGGATTTTGCGGCCGCTACGTTTCCGCCGTAGTGCTTGTCTTCAGTCTTCTTGCCGAACGAAGAGGCGGAGACCAGCGTGACGCCGTTGAGATCGTCGATGAGTTGGGTGTAGATGTGGTTCAGCGAGCGATAAACGTTGAGGCGGGGACGCTCGGCCGTGCCGGACATTTTCTCTCGGATACGGGTGTGTACTCGCTTGCGGATTACATTGCGTTCGCGGGGATTGATCATAGTCTTGCTTCCTTCCTATTGGCGTCGCCAGAGTGCTGGAGACGTTCGGGTTATTGATACAGCCGGTAGCGATAAACCTTGCGCTAGCGGCAGAATTTTACTTCGCGCCAGTCTTGCCGACCTTCTTCTTCAGCTTCTCGCCGGTGTAGCGGACGCCCTTGTTCTTGTATGGATCGGGCTTGCGCAAGGACCTCATATCGGCAGCAATCTGGCCAACCTTCTGGCGATCGATTCCAGAGATTGTGAGGTGTGTTTGCTTCGGGTCGATCGCTACTTCGATACCCGTGGGCAACGGAAACTCAATGGGGTGGGAGTAGCCGAGGGTAAAGACGACCATGTTCTTCCCCTTTAACTCGGCGCGGTACCCAATGCCGACGATGTCGAGATCCTTGGTCCAGCCGGTAGTGACACCGGTGACCGCATTGAAAACGAGCGCGCGGGCAAGTCCGTGGAAGGCTGCTTGCTTGTCGGTCTCGCGCTCGGTGATGAGCGCGCCGTCCTTTTGGACCAGGGTGATGCCGCCGGGAAGCATCGCAGTTACCTTGCCCTTGGGCCCTTCGACAAGAACGGTCATGCCACCTTCTTGAACGGTGTACTTGACGCCGACTGGGAGCGGAATTGGTTTCTTACCGATACGAGACATTCGAAGATCCTTATGGTGGCTTGCGAGTCGCGGAGGATTTGACTTTCTCCGTTCCACTGCAGCCGGCGATGTTTCACGCCTTGCAACTCAAACTTTTACAGATCAAGCAACGTGGGCAATAGCCCGCGCGCCAACCGATTACCAGACTTCGCAGAGGATTTCACCACCAACACCTTCGCGGCGCGCTTGTCTCCCGGTCATGACACCCTTTGGCGTGGTCATGATCGAAATCCCCAGGCCTCCCTGAACGCGCTTAATCTCATCGCGGCCGAGATAAACACGGCAGCCGGGACGCGAGACGCGCTGTAGGTCGCGAATGACCGCCTCGTTGTTAGGGCCATACTTGAGATACACGCGCAGTACTTTCATGCCGCCCTCTTCGGTTGGCTTGTAGTTGGCGATATAGCCTTCCTCTTTGAGGATGCGGGCAATCTCGGCCTTGAGCTTGGAGGCGGGCACGTCGAGCTTCTGGTGACGCGCGCGGATGGAGTTGCGGATGCGGGTCAGGAAGTCGGCTACTGGATCGGTGAGGTTCATTCATTCTCCTTCATTCCCCGTTCGCTCGACGTTGGTTTCAACGGCGAGAACCTGCGGGAATGTCACTGCTTAGCTTCTGTTGAACCCGTTAGAGCCCGTGGCGAAATCAGACTCCTCCCAGACTTCAGCATCCTTGGCGGATGAGGTCTCTGGAAGGTTGAGACGGAAACGACAACCCCCTAAGTATACAGGTTGCCAGGTCGGTCTGCTTACCAGCTTGACTTGACGACGCCCGGAATCTCGCCTTTGAGCGCAAGCGAGCGGAAGCAGAGACGGCATACCCCAAACTTGCGCAGGAACGCGCGGGGACGGCCGCAAAGCTGGCAGCGATTGTGCTGGCGGGACTTGAACTTCGGCTTCCTTGCGTCTTTGACGCGCTTTGCTGTAGTTGCCATAATGTTTTGCTCTCTATCCTTGGTGCAAATTCTATTGCGACCATATTGGCCGGAAAATTAGGCTCCGACTCTGAACGGCATGCCGAATCCCTTCAGCAGGGCGCGGG
>JANYLK010000023.1 GCA_025357875.1 Granulicella sp. | reverse complement strand
GGGAGGGTGCTGGCGTTCCACTTACGGACGAAGTTCAGGAGGTCGATGGGCACTCAGGCTATTGTGCCAGAGTAGAAGGCGTAGGTTCGCAAGTGAACCTCAAAGAGCATGCCTAAGGCGTGACGAGGGAGCCGAGGGGTTCGCCCTGGATTACGCGGACGATGTTGCCGGGGGTCTTCATGCTGAAGACCATCATGGGCATGTGATTGTCGCGGCACATGGAGACTGCGGCGGTGTCCATGACGCGGAGGTTGAGGCGGAGGATGTCGGCGTAGGAGATCTCTGCAAAGCGGGTTGCGTTGGGGTCGAGCTTGGGGTCGGCAGAGTAGATGCCGTCGACCGAGGTGGCTTTGAGCAGGATGTCGGCGCCAATCTCCATCGCGCGCAAGGAGGCGGCGGTGTCGGTGGAGAAATAAGGATTGCCGGTGCCGGCGGCGAAGATGATGACGCGACCCTTTTCCAGGTGGCGGATGGCGCGGCGGCGGATGTAGGGCTCGGCGACCTGGTGGATGGAGATGGCGGACATGACGCGGCAGGGGATGGCGAGCTTTTCGATTGCGTCCTGCAGCGCGATTGCGTTGATGACTGTGGAGAGCATGCCCATGTGGTCGGCGGCGACGCGGTCCATGTCGATGGCCTGCTGGGCTACTCCGCGGAAGAAGTTTCCTCCTCCAACGACGATGCCGATCTCGCATCCGAGGGCGTGGACGGCGGCAATCTCGGCGGCTACTTTGTGGATGAAGATTGCGTCGATGCCGAAGCCGGCGCCTGCAGCCAGAGCTTCGCCGGAGAGCTTGAGGAGGACTCTTTTGTACATGTCAGAAATAAGTATCGCATGCGGTTCTGACGGGCGGCGAGAGGCCGGGGCTGAAGCCCCTTTCGTTCCTGCGGGGGCTACTGCGGGCTGAAGCCCGCTGCTACTCCTGAAGGCGGAGCCTGGGGCTTTTCCGGAGCAAGCTGTCCGCGCTACGAGCGAAGACAAATGCGGGGATTCTTCGCTCCGCTCAGAATGACACGGTGTGTCGCTTGGATCTATTTGCCGAGGAGGTTGGCTACTGTGACCTGGTCGGGTCCGTTGATCTTGATGTCGTCCTTGGTGGATTTGACGTCGAGACGCATCTGCTTGCCGGGTTTGCCGGGCGCGGTCACGGTGACGACCACCTCGCTCTGTAGAACGGAGTAGAACTTGTTGAGCAGCGGGTCAAAGGAGCCGGGTGAGAACTGGCCTTCCCACAGGCCCTCGCCGCCGGTGTCCGCAGTGAGTTGTGTGAAGCGCTCCTGACCCTCAAGCTGGCCGCCTTCGCTGCGGTTCGAATCGACGACGGGCGAGTCGAGATAGAAGAAGGGATATGGCACGACTCCGTAGCGCTGCAGAAGCTGCGAAGCTCCGTCAACATCGGGATTCAACTGATCGCCGCCCTGAGGCTGGGCATTCCCGCGGATGATGCCGTCGGTGAACATGATGACGGCGCGCAGCTTGGCGGGGTCGGGACTGGGCCAGTGGGCTGAGAGGTCGCGCAGGCACTGGTAGGGGTTGCCATTGTCGTTCCGCGGGTTGACGGCTTCTTCGCGGGTCTTCCGCTTGAGCGCGTTTCCGGGCAGGGTGCGGTCAGTGGTAAAGGGCTGGGCGACGACTACTTTGCTCTGCAACATATAGCCGACGCCAATTTCGACGTTGGGCGGCATGTCTGAGACGAATTTCTTGATCGCGTCGAACTGGCCGTTGCCGCCGATCATCTGCATGGAGTCAAGGAGAATCATGATCTGGAGGACATGGGGTCCCTTCAGCACGGGATCCACGGATACGATGGGAGCGACCTTTCCGCCCAGCTTGATCTCGGCGATGTCGGCCTGGGTGATCGCGGGAAGGGGCGTGAAGGTCTCACCCTTCTTGGCCTTGGCGGGCATGGCGCGGAGCACGATCATGGTCGGTGTCTGTGCGATGGCGGCGGGAGCGGCGGCGGCAAAAATAAGCAGGGCGGCGACGGCCGCGGCCAGAAAGCGGGTGGAATGGATCGGACGGCGAAGCTGGGTTTCGGGGGTCGTTTCGGGGGTCATCAAAAGCTCTCCTGGGCCTCATATCTGTGGAGCGCGAGCGAGTGAAAACGGCTGTGCGGCGAGGAGATATGTCAGATCAATATACCCGATGCTGGGCGCGGACGGCGCGACGGATCAATGGTTCCGGCGCTTGAAATGTCGATCGGTATTGCGTGGAATGGTATCGATCTTCTGAGCGGCGCGGGTGTGCACGAGGTTTCGATACCAGCAACCGGCGCGGCGAAATGGCACGCGTTCGGTCGCGTGGGCACCTACACGCTGGACGATCCATATTTCACCTGGCGCTGGCCGAGAATATTGCGCATGGACATTATGGGATCAATGCGGGTGAGCCTCGTCTCCGTCGCCGAGCTTGGTGTGGCCATTTATGCTGGCGCGATGGCACAAGGAGAACGCGCCCGAGGAGTGGGACCCGCTTCCCCTCTACAGCAATCGTGGCAATGTCTATGAAACTTGGGGTCTATGAAACTTGGGGTCTATGAAACCTGGGAAGGTTGTTTCTCGGCGGCGCGCTTGGCTTTGCGGCGGCTGAGCACGGAGCTGCGGCGGGTACGCGCTCGCTCGCTGGCGTGGTCGATCTTCTTCCAGAAGCCGATGAAGTAATCCGCGGCCGAGATGATCGACACGATGGTCATCCAGTAGATTGCCCACATCGCAATCATGTGGACTGCGATGATGAGACCGCCTCCCTGCCTGGTGGGAAACCATATCCAGTAGTTCCAGCGATGCGCGAGGATTGCAGCAACGACGGAGACGATCTGGATGACGGTCTTGAGCTTGCCGACGTCGGAGGCCTCGATGGTGAAGCCTTCGGAGGAGGCGATGGAGCGCAGACCGGAGACGAGGAATTCCCTGCCTATGATGATGACGGCGATCCACGGCGGCACGATGCGCGGCGTGTACGCGACCAGAATGATGTAGGCCGCGGTGATCATCAACTTGTCGGCAAGCGGGTCCAGCAGCATGCCCAGCGTGGTGATCTGCTTGCGTCGGCGCGCGAGGTAGCCGTCCAGGCCATCGGTGATGGACGCGAGGATGAAGACGATCGAGGCGATGATCTCCTGCTCGCCGCCCAGCATGCCATGGGTGGCGTGGTTGGCGGGGAAGGCCGGCGATAGAATCCAGATCAGCAGGGGCACGGTGGCAATGCGGCTGATCGTGATGGAGTTGGGCAGGTTCATGGGACTTGTTGTGCGCTGCCGCCAGAGCGACAGGGTTGTTGCGTGCGCCCGTTATTTTGCCGGACCGGCGTGCATCCTGATACGGGCAGACACTAGCATTTTGCCACACCCGCGTGGCAGAGTCGTGTGACGGCGGTTGCAAAGGGTCAGACCGGGTACTTCCCGGGGGAAAGACCGTCTGCGTGAGTTGCTGAATGCAGCGGGGATGCCGGCTGAAATCGCGCTCTCGATGCGGGTGCGGGCGAGTTCCATTATGGGTCGCCGCGGCCTTTCCGGCGCTCGTAGACGGGTATCACGCATGGTGAATTTGCAGAGTCTGCAAGACTTAGGCTTCCGGTCTGGGATCCGCCATGGAGTTGCGTTGCCCACGGGCTCGGTGCAGTTCTATATCGAGCACCGATCTCGGCGCGCGTCCGGCCACGTACAGGTTTCAGGTGACTGCATCTTCTACCGGCACAATCGAAGTTGAATTCCAGTGTGTAACAATTACGATTACAAATTAGGTGCGAGGTCTTAGGTACGAGGTTCGAGGTGTTAGACAAAGGACGATAGTCTCTTTCTCGAACCTCGAACCTCGAAACTAGTACCTCCTTTACGCGTACATTCCACGCTGCTTTGCTACGAATGCGACTCGGTCGATGGCCAGCATATACGCGGCGATGCGGTTGTTCACGTTATGGGTAACGGCGTAGGAGATTACGTCGTGGAAGCTTTCGCTCATGATGAGGTCGAGCCGCCGATTGACCTCGGCCTCGTTCCAGAAATAGCCCATACGGTCCTGCACCCACTCGAAGTAGCTGGCGGTGACGCCGCCGGCGTTGGCGAGGATGTCGGGCAGCACGAAGATTCCCTTTTCGGCGAGGATGTCGTCGGCGACCATGGTGGTTGGACCGTTGGCACCCTCGCACAGGATGCGGCACTTCAGGTCCGCGGCGTTGCGGCTGGTGATGACGTTTTCGGTGGCTGCGGGGATGAGAATCTCGCATTCACGTGTGATCAGCTCCAGCGGATCGACGGCTTCAGCACCAGCGAATCCGACGACGGAACCCGCCTGTTTGCGGTGGCGCAGCAGCGCGTTTATGTCGATGCCCATCGCGTTGAAGAGGCCGCCGTCGTACTCGGCGATACCGACGACGGTATAGCCCTTCTCGAAGAGAAGTTTGGCGGCGTTTGAACCGACGTTGCCGAAGCCCTGAATGATGACGCGGCAGCCTTGAATGGGCATGCCCAGATGCTCCAGCGCGTGATCGCAGATGATTGAGACTCCCCGGCCGGTCGCCTCCACACGTCCTCGCGAGCCGCCCATGCTGACTGGTTTACCTGTAACCACGGAAGTTACAGTTTGGCGCATGTGCATGGAGTAGGTGTCCATCATCCAAGCCATGGTCTGCTCGTTGGTGCCTACGTCGGGTGCGGGAACGTCTTTTTCCGGTCCGATAAATTCCATCAGCTCGGCGGTGTAGCGGCGCGTCATGCGCTCCAGCTCGCCCTGCGACATCTTGTGCGGGTCGCAGATGATTCCACCCTTGGCGCCGCCAAAAGGGATGTTTACGACCGCGCATTTCCAGGTCATCCAGCTTGCCAGCGCGCGCACTTCGTCGAGCGAAACATCGGGCGCGTAGCGGACTCCGCCCTTGCATGGGCCGCGCGAGATGGAGTGTTGCACGCGATATCCGGTGAAGACCTCGATGCGGCCGTCGTCCATGCCGACCGGGATGTGTACGATCAGCTCGCGGGTCGGTTGGCGAAGAATCTTCCACATGCCGTCGTCGAGGTTGAGCTTCTTTGCGGCGAAGTCGAAGCGAGCCTCCTGGGCCAGCCAGGGATTAGTCTCCTGCTCATACGACATGTCGGGCTGAACTGCTATTGCGGCTGACTTGCGGCGCTCTTTCGCATCTCTTCGCTCGGTTGCGGGTACAAGTGATTCCGTTGCCATCAATGCTCCTGTTCAATTTCTGTGTGGTACCAAACCTGTGGAGTATAGGCTTTTTCGGACATCTCCAACAACCGTCAAAACAGACTAAGTTTTGGTCCCTTGTCGTTTTCGAATGAGACGCGACCGCGGCCTGCTCGGACCTTCACGTAGGTCTACTTTAAAAGCAAGGGACTACTGCAACCCATCCGTAATCTATTGATATACAACGTTTTGGGGATAGAATTGCATTTGATTCGTGACTAAGGTAACTAACCAAGGACTTTTTATCTTATAGAGGTCCGGTTCTCTGCCGATAAGAATCCGTCGCGTTTTGATCCGGCATTCGATTCACGTACCGTAACCCGTTGTTCGTTCCCTTGGGGCCCTAGAAACACCATGAAGCTTGTTAAGCACGTCCATCTTTTCCTGTCCTTTTTAGTTACAGCAACACTCGCCGTTTCTGCCAACTTTGCGCAAGCCTCAACATTTTCTTACTCGCTGCTTGGAGTCACAACGTCGTTCGGCAGTGTGAGCGGAATTGTCAGCATTGATTCGGCGACCGATCGGATCACAGCTGCGAATATCACGTTCAACAATGCGCTTGTGGGCAATCCTATGTTTACCAACATCGGCAGCCCAAACGCGTATAACGGATTGGGCCAGGACTACATCTCCGGTCTCAGCAACAGCCCGCTCAACTACGGCGGGCAGATGGCGCTCTACTACGACACCGCCAAGATAGGAATCGGGGATCTGGGCATATGTGTGGCCATCGGCCCCTGTGGGACGGAGCGCAATCAGGCTTCCTACGTGCAGATTTATACCAGCGGCGCTTATGGCGGCCTGCTCAACGTCACCGGCGGTTCGTTGCAGCGTGTTAGCTCGATGGTCACCCCTGAGCCTTCATCGCTGGTCCTGCTGGGGAGTGGAATACTCGGCTTCGCTGTGTTCGCGCGTTGGAAGCTTCACAAGATCTGAACGCTTCGACCGCCCATGAGACTGGAATGGGGTTGGCTGAGCCGGCTGAATGGCCGGCACAAGTATGATGGGAAACACACGTCATGGCTGCCCTATCGAAAGCATCTCCGTCCGCACGCGAGTTTGTCAGGCTGAGTCGCGCGCACTCGCTCGTCCCGGTCTATCGCATCGTCACGGCGGACCTGGAGACGCCTGTCTCCGCGTTTCTGCGGATCGCGGCGGAGGAGCCGGAAGCGTTCCTGCTGGAGTCGGTCGAGGGAGGCGAGCATGTGGGCCGCTATACCTTTATCGGCATCCAGCCTTATCGCAAGATCGTGTCGCGGGGAACTTTGATCACGTTTGAAGAGGCGGGCGAACGGCGCACCTTCAAGGGCGATATCTTTGCCGAGTTGAAAAAGGCGCTCAGTGGCCACACTCCCGCGCGTCTGCCGGGGCTGCCACCGTTCACGGCCGGCGCAGTGGGATTCTTTTCTTACGATGTGGTGCGGCAGATTGAGCGGCTGCCTTCGCTGGCGAAGGATGAACTCGGCGTGCCCGATGCGTGCCTGATGTTCTTCGACCAAGTGCTGGCGTTCGATCATGTGAAGAAAGAGATTCACCTGATCGTCACCGCTGATCTGACGCGCGATGTCGCCGCAGGGAGGACGGTAGCGGCTTCTTATGCGCGAGCCGTGAAGCGGCTTGATCGGCTGGAGCGGCGGCTTGCGCGCAAGCTGCCGAAGCCGAAGAAGAATCACGCGACGGGTAAGTTGAAGCTCGAGCCACGCACACCGAAGGCGACATTCCTGAAGTCGGTGCGACGCGCGAAGGAGTACATTGCGGCTGGCGACGTATTTCAGTGCGTGCTCTCGCAGCGATTCGATTGCGTTCCCGGCGTGGATGCGTTTGATATTTATCGCGCGCTGCGCATCGTGAATCCTTCGCCGTATATGTACTTCCTGCGCTTCGGGCTGGATGCCGTAACTCCGCCCGCCACTGCAACGTCCGTCATGCTGAGCGAAGGACGTAGTCCGCAGTCGAAGGACCCCGAAGCATCCCACGCCGCCAGCACAGCTCTCTCTATTCAGCCAATGAAGGTTGGGAAGAAGGCCAAGAAGCTGAAGAAAGCGAAGAAGTCGAAGCCCGCTGTGGCGCATATCGTCGGCTCGTCGCCGGAGCTGCTGGTGCGCGTGCATGGCCGCACCGTCGAATACAGGCCTATTGCCGGAACTCGCCCACGCTCCGCCGATGAGGTGGAAGACCGGGCATTCGAGGCCGACCTGCGCGCTGACGAGAAGGAGGTCGCCGAGCACGTGATGCTGGTCGACCTTGGCCGCAATGATGTCGGCCGGGTTTCGGAGTACGGCAGCGTCAAGATGAAGGACCTGATGTTCGTCGAGCGCTACTCGCACGTCATGCACCTGGTCAGTTCGCTCGAAGGAACGTTGAAGCGGGAGCTGGAACCGATTGATGCATTCCGCGCATGCTTCCCCGCGGGCACGCTAAGCGGTGCGCCCAAGATTCGCGCGATGGAGATTATTGAAGAGCTGGAACCTGCGCGTCGCGGAGTCTACGGGGGCAGCATCTTCTACGCGGATTTTTCTGGCAATCTAGACTCCTGCATTGCCATCCGCACGCTCTACATGAACGGCGAGCAGGGGCATATCCAGGCTGGCGCAGGCATCGTCGCCGACTCCGTCCCGGAGAGCGAATTCGCCGAGTGCGGCAACAAGGCTCGCGCCGTAGTCCGCGCCATCGAACGCGCACGCCAGCGTTAGCCAGCGATATAGGTAAAATCTATACAGCTATGGTCTTTGTGCTCGACAACTACGATTCGTTTACGTACAACCTTGTGCAGTACATGGGCGAGCTTGGGGCGGAGATGGTGGTGCGCCGCAATGACGAGTTGACGCCCGCCGAGGTTGAGAAGCTGCGGCCGGAGCGCATCCTTATCTCGCCAGGGCCGTGTACGCCGGAGGACGCGGGCATCTCGATTGAGCTGATTCGGCACTTCGCGCGGCTGGCGGGGAAGGGTGGGAAGCGCGTGCCGATTCTTGGCGTCTGCCTTGGGCACCAGGCGATTGGTGCGGCGTTTGGCGGCAAGGTTGTGCGCGCGGCCAAGCTGATGCACGGCAAGACCAGCGAGGTCGAGCACGATGGCAAGACCATCTTTGCGGGCATTCCGTCGGCAATGACCTGTACGCGGTACCACTCGCTGATCGTGGCCGAGGATGGGCTTCCTGAGGAGTTGGAAGTGTCGGCGCGGACGGATGGCCCGAACGGCGGCACCACGATCATGGCGCTGCGCCATCGCGAGCTTCCCATCGAGGGCGTGCAGTTCCATCCGGAGAGCGTGCTGACGACCCACGGCAAAGAAATCATTGCAAACTTTCTGAAGATGTAGGCTGAACGAATGCGTTTGCGACTCTCCATCTCCGGCATATCAGGTTGCTTGCTGATGGTGTGCGTGGCGGCTTGGACGTTGCAGGCGCAACAGCTAATTGGGTACGTCAACACGCGCGATGCCGAGATTACGGGTGCGTCCGATGTGCTGAACGGCCAGGCGGTGCTGACTGGTTCGGCAGGCATTACTGCGCGCGATCATACTGCTCCGATCACGCTGGGGCGCGGTGGAACGGTGCGCGTCTGCCAGACCTCTGCGCTGCATGTGTCCGAGAGCCGTTCCGCGGAGATGGCTGCGCCGCTGCTGTTTTCGCTGGACCGCGGGGCCATCGAAATCCACATGGCGGGCACGCTGAACGACTCCATCCTAACGCCGGACCTGCGCTTCACGGTGGTCAACGCGGGGCCGCTCGACCTGCGTCTGCGGGTTGCGCGTAACGGCGACACCTGCGTCGACAATCGCGGACCGGCAGCACCGACGCTAAACATATCCGACCCGTTCGGCGAAGCGCTGTACCAGGTTTCCGCGGGGCAGCATGTACTGTTCGAGCACGGCAGCCTGCACGAGGTGGTCGACCACGAGCGAACGCCGTGCGGATGTCCGGATGAAAAGGGCATGTCCGTGGCGGACGCTCTGCTTGCGTCGGGCGGAGCGAAGACAGTTGCGGCGGTGCCGTCCGCTCCGCCGACAGTGCAAGTTGCTGCGCCGCCGGTTGTGGCGGCGGTGGTTCAGCCAACTGTTCAACCCGCGGCCCGGCCGCCCGCTCAACCCGCGACCCCACCGCCCGCTCAACCTGACTTGCAGGCCGAGCTGCGATCGGCTGAGCAGACTGCCGCGCAGGCTGCGGTGCGTGCGGCTGAACAGCATCCATTCCCCACGGCGATCAGCGAAGGACTAGCGCCCGCCGCTGAGATTCCGCAGGCCGCTCCCGGGATGGTTCATGCGCAGATCACGGATACGCTGAGCTATAACGCCCCGGCGACTAATCTTGCCGCGACTGCTGTAGCGGCTGCGCCCGCTAGCCGCGGCAAAAAGCCGAAGGCAGCGAAGGCTGCTGAAATGGCGACGCCCGCGCAGCCAGTTGCTCCTCCCGCTGCCAAGCCGCAATCGAACGATGTGGTGCACGTGCTGGGGCGGTTCTTCAAGCGAATCTTCGGCGGCTGATGCGGTAACAGTGCCCCTCTTGTTTCAGAGAACTTTCCTTGTCAGCAGCTCTTCCAAACGGTCATAGCTGACCCGCACACCACCTTCCATGGGAGAGCGGAGGACGCCGTCGCGTGCTGCGGCGGAATTGTAAGTGATCCGCTGAGTGAGCGTGGTAATGCCATCTTTCTCAGTGAGGGCTGTTTCGACGACTGCGCTGCCGGGATACCAGGACTCGTCAAAGCTCTCGGTTGCAACGATTCGGCTCGGCGGAGCAACCTCGAGGTACTTCCCGCTCAAGCCCATCTCCGTTCCGTCCAATCCATTGCGCCATACGAAGCGATAGGTGCCGCCGACGCGGAGATCGACATCGCAAATCGGCATCGACCAGTGTTCCCCGGGGCCGAGGAGCCAGCGGCGCAGGAGCTCAGGTTTCGTCCAGGCATCGAAGACGGCCGTTCTGGCCGCGTTAAAACTTCGGGTCATTCGGATGGTCCGATCGCCTTCGGCTTCCAACTTTAGGTTGTTCACACTTCACTCTCCATGATCCCGCCCTATTTTCCGCTGATCTGACGGTTTAGCTCCGTCTTCCACTTGGACGAATCCTTCTCAGAGTCTGGATTGATGAGATACCTCTCCCAGATCTCCTCGGTGATATTTACATCGTTGGATTTGGTCCATGCCACAAACTCTCCCCAAGCCGATGGAAGGCCTTCGTAGCCGCCGTGATAGATCGTGCGCACAGCCTTCATCGCAGGCCATACTCCAGGCTCCATGCGGCCATTTGCTTTCACTTCGGAGGCGACCGGTATACAGACCTCGAAGTCGAAGAATTCCGCCGGCCTCTGAAAATGGTGGGTAAACCAGGGACCTGTGATTTCGACATTCTGGGCTCTTACGGATTGGATCAGCTCCTGGATGAGCTTGCCCATCTCCTGTCGAATCGCGCTGGTGGGAATTTTCGCGTATAACTTCGCGATGGTGAGCGGCTGCGTAGTCACGATTTGTGGTGTATCGATCACTTTGCTTCTCCTTTTGAAATAGCGGTGATTTCGCCCAGCAATGAATCAAGGCGATGGAAGTTTGCTTCCCAGGCCTTGCGATATTGTTTGAGCCAATCGTCGAGTTGCAGGATGGATTCCATCTCAGCTCTGGCCGGACGCCGCTGTGCATCGCGCCCTCGACTGATGAGCCCCGCACGCTCCAAGACCTTCAAGTGTTTGGAGATTGCGGGCTGACTTATTGCGAAGGGTTCGGCGAGTTCGTTCACCGTGGCTTCTCCTTTTGCGAGCCGGCTCAACAAAGCGCGCCTCGTTGGATCGGCCAAAGCTGCAAAGGCGGCGTCAAGCATCGAATCGCTGCGTTTATAACCAATCAGTTCCATAACCGATACGTTATATAAAACATTGCCGGATGTCAATAGGAGGCATAATTCGCGACGGCGCTAGTCGGTGTCGGGTGGGCCGGAGCCTTTTTGGTGGAGGAAGAAGTCGGCTGTGCGGGTGGTGGTGATCGGCGTGAAGGGCGTTGGTGGCTGGGTGTAACCGAAGCAGTCGCGGAAGTCGTCGGCGGTTGCGTCGCGGGTGCCGAGGGTGGGCAGGTTGAAGACTTCCTCGGTGTAGCGAAGGAAGCCGCTGGACTCATGCGTGACGTGGGAGACGTAGCCACGCTTCGCATAGGGGCCGACGACGAGTACAGGCACGCGAAAGCCGAGGCCCATGTCGTCCGTGTGCGGCGGTGGGACGTGGTCGTAGAAGCCGCCCCAGTCGTCCCACGCGATGAAGATGGTGGTGGAGTTCCAATACTTACTTTGGCCGATGGCATTGACGATCGTGGCAACCCAGTCGGGGCCCTGTGCGGGCGCGCCGGGGTGGTCGGAGTTGTTGAAGGCGGGGACGATCCACGTAACCTGCGCAAGTTTGCCGGCGGCGATATCGGTGAGGACGGTGGTCTCGGGCGAGGTAACGTCGGCGTGCCAATCCGCGCCGAAACGGATGTGGCGGATGGCCTGGTAGGCCGAGAGCATGAAGAAGATGTCGTCGCCGGCGGCTGGAGCGTAGTAGCGCCAGGTGATGCCGCGCGCGTCCAGCAGGTCGGCCATCGTCTTGTAGTCGAAGCAGGGATAGACGCCGGGACGGTCAGTGCCATTCGGGCCGACGAGCGGGACGCGGGCGGTGGGCTTGGCGTCGCATCCCCAGGTATTGCCGCCCGGATTTTCGCTGGCATTGCCGGACTGCCCGGCGATCATGTATTGATGCGCGACGAAACTTGGCCCGGTGTTGGACTGAAACATGCGGTCGCCGAGGGTGAAGTTGTGGGCGAGGGTCCACAGTGGGACCGTCTCCGATG
>JANYLK010000073.1 GCA_025357875.1 Granulicella sp. | reverse complement strand
GATTTTAGTCTGGACTGCATATTCCGGGCGTTCGCTCGGCGCGAGGGCGAAGCAGATTCCTAAGCTGCGCTACGGGATGACAAACAAGGGGCAGGTAACGTCATGAAGCAGACAACAGCGCAATACGGGGATTCTTCGCTACGCTCAGAATGACGACTAAAGAGCAAGGCGCCGCGCTTACATCTGTTGCATGGTCTTGAGCATGGCTTGGGTGGCGGTGAGGAGTTCGGGGTCGGTTACGTCGTAGGCGATTTCGGTCGTGCCTATGCCGGTGGTGAGGACGAAGGCTCGGCGGCCGCTGCGCTTCTTTTTGTCGCCGTAGGTGAGGGCAACCAGTTTAGCGGGGTCGGCCTTGAAGGGTGGGATGGGGCCGTAGCGAAGAATGAGATTGGCCATGCGGGCAAATTCTTCATGGGTGATGCAGCCTCGGTTGAGCGAGACGTGCAGGGCGGCGATCGAGCCCCAGGCGACCGCTTCGCCGTGGAGAAGCTTGCGGTAGTGGGTGGCGGCTTCGATGGCGTGGCCAATGGTGTGTCCGAAATTGAGGATCATGCGCAAGCCAGATTCCTTCTCATCTTTGGAGACCACGTCGGCTTTGACCTTGACGCTGGCGGTGACTACCCGAGTCAGAGTAGCAGGATTTGCTTCGAGGATTGACTGATCATTTTGTTCTAGATAGCGAAATAACTTCGCGTCGTAGATGATGCCTGCTTTGATGGATTCCTGGAGTCCGGAACGAAGTTCGGCGGCTGGGAGGGTGCTGAGGAGATCGATGTCGGTGAGAACAGCGAGGGGATGGTGGAAGGCGCCAATAAGGTTCTTGCCGGCGAGGAGATTGACGCCGGTCTTGCCGCCGAGGGAAGAGTCGACCTGAGCGAGCAGCGTAGTGGGGATGCCTACGTAGCGGATGCCGCGCATGTAAATGGCTGCGAGGAAACCGGTCATGTCGCCGATGACTCCGCCCCCGAAGGCGAGCAGAAGCGAGTCTCGGTCGGCTCCGGCAAGGGCTAGTTGCTGGGCGAGGGATTCAACTGTGGCGAGACGCTTGTGCCGCTCGCCGGAGGGGAGGAAGAGGGTAGTGGGTCGTGCGGCAGCGGGGAATGAATTGAGGAAGCGCTTGTGCCAGAGAGCCCAAACTTCCGGCGAGGTGATGACGTAGGTGCTCGGCGGCTTGCCTGCGGTTATCTTGCGAAGGCGAGGGTAGAGGGTGCGGAGCAGGCCGGGACCGATGGTGACGTCGTAAGTTGCTTGCGGGGTGGTGACGCGGATAGAGGGCACGATGGGTCCATGGTATCGCAGGGCGGGTAGCTGGTATTCCATGGTCGCCGCGATGCTTCTGCGACGAACCTGGAGGCACCCGATTTGTGAGGCAAGCGGTGTAGCCTTGAGTGATGCGCGTGGTGGACTTTCTGGTGATTGGCGGCGGGATTGCCGGGTTGCGGGCGGCGGTGGGGCTGGCGAAGTCGGGCAGCGTTTTGGTGGTCATGAAGGAAGGGCTGGCCGAATCGAATACGACCTATGCGCAGGGCGGGATTGCCGTGGCGATGGGCGGCGGGGAGGATGTAGCGCTGCATTTGGCCGACACGCTTGCGGCTGGCGATGGACTGGTGAACGCGCAGGCTGCGGCGGTCTTGGTGGAGCAGGGGCCAAAGCGGGTGGGAGAGTTGCTGGAATGGGGTACGGTGTTCGACCGGTATGCTGCCGGTGATCTTACGCAGGCGGGGGAACTCATGCGGACGCGGGAAGGCGCGCATAGCTTGCCACGTATTCTGCATGCGCATGGCGACGGAACGGGGCGCGAGATTGCGGTGTCATTGCTGCGACATGTGCGCAGGCTGGGGCGCGTAGAACTGATGGAGTGGACGACGTCTATTGATCTAATCGTGAATTCTGATGGTGGCCGGGTTGTTGGCGCGACGCTTTTGGATTCGGATGGTGGGCTGATCGAGGTGCAGGCTGGTGCGGTATTGCTGGCGAGTGGAGGCGCAGGACAGGTATATAGCGAGACCACCAATCCGGCTGTGGCGACCGGGGACGGCATCGCGATGGCTTACCGCGCGGGCGCCGAGCTAATGGATATGGAGTTCTATCAGTTCCATCCAACGGCGTTTGCGATGGAAGGCGCGCCGCGGTTCCTGATGAGCGAAGCTCTGCGCGGCGAAGGTGCGTGGCTGGTGAATGCGCGCGGCGTGCGGTTTATGGAGCGATATCACCCAGGGCTGGAGCTTGCGCCAAGAGATGTCGTGGCCCGGGCAATTGCGCGCGAAGGCATGGATGGGCCCGTCTACCTAGACATGCGTGCCGTTGGCGCTAAGACGGACCTGAAGGCGCGATTTCCGGGGATCTCGAAGTTTCTTGAGGGATACCGGTTGCAATTAGGGAAGGACCTGATTCCCGTGTGTCCGGCCGCGCACTATTTGATGGGCGGCGTGAGAACGGACGTGGATGGCCGGACTTCAATGCCTGGACTGTTCTCGGCGGGAGAAGTGGCCTGCACCGGGGTGCATGGGGCGAATCGGCTGGCGAGCAATTCGTTGCTGGAGGGGCTGGTGTTTGGGGCGCTGGCTGCGGAGGCGATGGCGGAGGACAGGGTTCAAAATTTCGAGTGCGAGGTTCTAGGGCCTGCCGAGGGGTGGCGCGACAGAGGCGGTGATTTAGAAGGATGGATTTCGGACTTGCGCCGATTGCTGTGGCGGGATGTTGGGCTGCTGCGGGATGGGGCGGGATTGCGGCGAGCGCAGCAGGAGCTTGCGTCGATGCGGGAGACGATGCCGTTCGGTTTGAGCCGCCGCGCGGTAGAGGCAAGGAATCTGTATACAGTGGCAGAGGCGATGGTGCGGGCGGCGATCGGGCGTGAAGAAAGCCGCGGAGCCCATTTTCGGATGGATTTTCCAGAGCGGGCGGAGGCGGCTGTCCACTCGGTTTTACGGCGCGGAGAACTACGATTTGTGAGTCAGTGAGGCGATTAGAAGTTTCGCCGCTTGCTGTACTGTGTCAGGTTGGATTTCTGGCTGCTCGTGCTGACGTTGGCCAACATTATTTTTCGCGTAGCCGTGGCGCCTCGTTGCCTTGACAGCATAAGGGTGAGGATTGCGGCAAAGATGACGGCTTGGGCGACGAGGTAAAGTTGGGCCAATAGGTGGAACAGGGGCTGCACGGCGATATGAACCATGGGGAGACTCCTTGTACACGGTGGTGCGGCGGCGGAGAGCCGGCTTAGAGGTTGGCGCGTCTTACGAACTGGCTGTGCAGCGTCATGGCCAGAATTCCTACGAAAGACAGAGCGGGCGCGGCGAACAAGAAATACATGGGAGACTCCCGGAGTGGCAATATGCGTCGCTGTTGATACGACGTCTTGTGCATTTGCTATAGGTCTTAGCAAGCATAGGGCCAAAGTGCAAGACATTGCATATCCGTACCAAGTGTTCGCGTTGTCGGAGGTTTTGGGGGATTGAGCGGGCGCAAGCTCTTGGACAAGTTGCAACAGTTCGCTGGCAGGGTTGCCTGAGGACGGTGAGGGTAAATGTTTTCCCATGCAAGATGGAAAATTGCTTCTATTGGCTTAGGAGTTAACGGTCTTGTCCGGCCGGCGCCAGAGAGAGGCGCAAATCGTAATTACCAGGAGAGCCAGTATTACGACGAGGGAGGAGACAGGACCGATTTCAATCCAGCGCGAGGCAAGCATTTTCAGGGCGGCGAAGGCGAGGATTGTTGCGAGTCCGTAGTGAAGGAAACGCAGACGGGTGAGCATCGCAATGAGCAGGAAGTAGAGGGAGCGCAGGCCCATGACAGCCATGATGTTGGAGGTGTAAGCGAGGAATGGCTGGCGGGTGATAGAGAGGACGGCGGGGATGGAGTCGAGCGCGAAGACAACGTCCGCGAGTTCGATTGCGACGAGGGCTAGCAGAAGCATGGTCGCGATGGGGCGGCCATTTTCGATTACGACGAATTGATCCTGGCGCGCGCTGATGGGGTGAAGTCGCTTGAGCCAGGCGATCCAGCCGGGTTCCTTTGTCGAGTCTCCCGGGGCTGATGGGATCAGGAGACGGACTGCAGCGATGAGCAGGATCGCCGCGAAGACATAGCTGATCCAGTCGAAGCGGGCGAGCAGGGTGATGCCGCCAGCGATGAAGAGGCCGCGCATGAGGATGGCGCCGATTACTCCCCAGAAGAGGACCTTGGGCTGGTGGGCGTGGTCGATGTGGAATAGGCGGAAAAGCAGGAGGAAGACGAAGAGATTGTCGATGGAGAGGGATTCCTCGAGCGCATAGCCGGCGAGGTACTGGACCGACGCGGAGGGGCCGAGGGAGTGGCGCAGGAAGAGGGCAAAGGCGAGAGCGGCTGCGATCCAGAGGCTTGTGGCGATGATCGCGGTGCGGTGGGCGGATTCCGGAGTTCGGAGCGGCGGCTGATTGTTACGGCGGCGAGCGATGGCTAGCTCGAGGCCGAGGAGCAGGAGGAGTGCGAGATGGAAGCCGATCCAGTGGCTGAGAGGTGTGGCGGGAAGCATCTGCATCTGATGGTAGCGCGACTAAGAGGACACTCGCGTCTGAGGGGAAAATCAGTATTGATGGTCGGCGGCTGCAAGGCTTGATGGTGATGCAGTCGGCGGGATACTATCTTTTTCTCTGTTGCCGCTGAGCGGATTGCGCGATAAATCAAACTGGAGATTGTTATGAAAATGGGCGTTCGAGTTGTGGCAGCGCTACTGGGACTTATTGTTTCGCATGGGATGGTGGCGCAAGCGCCGGCTGGAGCGCCCGCGGGCTCCAACGGGATGTGTAAGGACGGGTCGTACAGTACGGCGCCTACCAAGTCAGGCGCATGCAGTGGACATAAGGGCGTTCAGGCCTGGTACGGTGCTCCGACGACAAAGGGCGCTAAGACTGCCACTATGGCACCAGCGCCGAAGAGTGCTGCTGCTACGGCTCCTGTGGCATCGAAGCCGGCTGCGATGCCTATGGCGGCGAAGCCTGCTGCTCCTACTGCCACGCCGATGCCTGCGGCCGCGCCGGCTCAGAATAACTCGACCATGGCGAAGGCTCCTACGACCAAGGCGCCTGCGGCGAAGGGTGAGGTTGCTGAGAAGACGGCAGCGCCGGGCGGGGGCAATGGACTGGTGTGGGTGAATACCGCGAGCAACGTCTACCACTGCCAGGGGACGGCTTACTACGGCAAGACTAAGGCTGGAACTTACATGTCTGAGTCGGATGCCAAGGCAAAGGGTGCCCGGGCGGATGCGGGCAAGGCTTGCATGAAGTAGCTGGACCCGGACGACCGGCGAGTCCCTGAATCTGGTTCACCCCCATCGTGGCGGGTTCAGGGACGCTGGTTGATCAGGCGGATAGTTTCCAGGAAAAGGTCGGCGGAGATCTGGAGTGATTTTGGGCTGATCTTGTCAATGGTGTCTTGTGCGGTGTGATGGTAGCCGTCGGGCATGGCGTTGGTCGATGGGCCATAGTGTGCGTCGATTACATCAAGGATGGGCACGCCGCGCTGCGCGAAGGGTAGGTGGTCATCCTCTTCGGCCTCGTCGTATTTGAAGATGTAAGCGGAGTGGCCCGTATTCTTCGCGGCCGCTTTCAGGGTATCAAGCAGCCAGGGGGTTGAGTTGTCCACTCGGTCGATGTTGAGGTCTTTGTCACCGATCATGTCTGCAACGATCAAGGCCTTGATGCGGTTCAGGGTGCCATCCTGGTACCACTTTGCGGCGAGGTGGCGGGTGCCGTAGAGCGAATTCGATGCCGACCACTGAGAGGGATCAATTGGCGGGTTGGCCACGGCCTCTTCGCCGTCGTCAAAAACAAGCCAGATGGAGTAACCCTGTGGTGGGTGGGTGCGGAAGTAGGCGCCCAATTCGATGAGCAGCGCGGAGGTGCAGGCGCCGTCATTGGCTCCTACGAAGGCAATGTCCTTGAGCGGATAGTTGGTCTCGTAGTGGCTGGCGAGGACGATTACTCCGTCTTTCTTGCCGGGATAGCGGACGATGTAGTTGCGCATCGTCTGGATGCCGACGGGGGTTTTGGCGGTGAATTCGTCAGTCTCGAAGTTGCCTTTGGCGGTCTCCGGTTTGAAGTGCTGCTTAATGAAGTTCTCGGCGGCGAGGTGGCCGGGAGAGCCGTTGAATCGCTTGGGGGCTGCGGTGAGAAGTTGCTGGGTGAGCGTGTAGATGGACTGGCCGCTGACCTGGTTCGTGGCGGCGGGTTTCTGGGCGGGCGCTTGAGTGGCGAAGAGAAGGATTGCAAGGAAAGCCAGAAGGGAAGGGCGCGACTCTGCCCGAAAAGGGCTGACGGTTGCGGTGGTGCGCAGTTCGTGGGGATGCTTCGACTCCGCGCTGCGCGCTGCGCTCAAGATTACAGTTTTGTCGGTGTCGCGTAGAGGTGGCGGGACTAGTTGGCCGAGGGTGGTGATCATACGGCGGCGGCTTCCTTCCGCTTGCGGCGGTTGGGATGGACAAAGTAGGCGAGCGCTACTCCCAGGAAGTAGAGCAGGAGCATTGGGCTGGCGAAGAGGCACATGCTGAACGGATCCTGCATGGGGCAGATGATGGCGGCGACGATGAAGATAGCGAGGATGGCGTAGCGGAAGTGCCGCATCAGAAATTTGGCGTCGACGATGCCAAAGAGGGCGAGGAAGAAGATAAGGATGGGGAGTTCGAAGCAGATGCCGAGGCCGAGGATGATGGAGAGAAAGAAGCCGGTGTAGTCGTCGATGGTGAGGATTGGATGGAACTTCCTACCGAAGTCGAGCACCAGCACTTTGAGGGCGCCTGGCAGGACCCAGCGGTAACCGAACCACGCGCCGGCGAGGAAGAGGCCGACTGTCGCTCCCATGAAGGGGAAGACATATTTTTTTTCATTCGCGTACATGCCGGGAGAGATGAAGAGCCAGATTTGATAAAGGATGAAGGGGCTGGCCATGATTGCGCCGCCAACCAGCGAGGTCTTGAGATAGAGGTTCAGACCGTCGGTCGGGTGGGTGAAGTTAAGTGGAATATGCAGTTGGTCGAGTGGCGCCTGGACGATGCCGTAGAGGCGCTCGTGAAAAAAGTAGGCAATGGCAAACCCGACCAGCAGGTAAGCGACAGCGTGGAGGAGGCGCTTGCGCAGCTCTTCGAGGTGCTCCATCAGGCTCATGCCGGGAAGTTCAGCGCGATCGGATACGGCTTTACGGGCCCGGTCGAGAGGGTCTAGATCATCATCCATGCAGGGTCTCGGTTTCGAGCTCGGCTGTGTGAGCCGGGGCATTCGGTTCGGCGGTTTCGGCGGGAGAGGAGTTGGCGACAGGAAGTCCGGTGGATGGCGGCAGGATGCTGAGTTCGCCTGAGGTGGCGATGGGGAGTGGGGCGGCATCGCTGGACGAGTCAGAATAGGATTCAGTCGGCGAGTCGATGAGAGGTTCCGAATACTCCGAAGTCGACTCGGAGGAGTACGCCGGGGGCAGGTGCGGGTGTTCCGGCTCGGGGAGGGACTCGGCCACAGCCGGTGGAGGCGCGGCTGCTTCGATAGCAGCAATTTGCTTCTGGCGGTCAGCCTGTTCTGAGATGCGGAGTTCTTCTTCCATCTGGGTGCGGAACTCGCTGGAAGCGCGGCGGAAGTCTCCCATCAGCTTGCCGAATTGGCGCGCAAGCACGGGTAGCTTCTTCGGCCCGAAGAGCAGCAATGCGAGGATCACGATTACGGCGCTGTCTTCAAAACCCGGCATAGTTGACACCATGATACGGCTTCAGTAGGGATGGAAACAAATACACATAGCAGGGAAAAGGACAGAAGCAGATTCCCTACGGGAATGACAAACAAAAGTGAGATTGGTGCATCCTGCTCGAAGTTAGCTTCGTCTAGAATGGTGCAAAGGGCGACTTCTTGGTCGCCAGTTATGTAACGGCTGCAACACCCCCGCGGATTGGGTTACGGCTTGAAGCAGAGCCGGCACAGTGAATCCGCTGCAGCCTTCGTAAGTAATGCTTTCAACATCCCCGTTTCGGATGCGATTCGAACGCCTACAGAGGCGACTTGAAGCGCACGGCCGAGACTGAAGGCGGAGTATTGTGAACGGACTATTACTGGAAGAAGCCCCAATACAGGCTGCGGGTGAAGCTTGCTTGCTCGACCATTACCTGGCGATGCCGGACGACTCGATGGATGCGCGGATTGCCGCGGCCCGCGAGAAGCTCGGCGCAGATGCGGTTGTGCTGGGGCATCACTATCAGCGCGACGAGGTGATTCGTTTTGCCGACTTTTCCGGCGACAGCTACAAACTTTCAAAGGCCGCCGCGGAGACGAACGCAAAGTACATGGTTTTCTGCGGCGTGCATTTTATGGCGGAGACAGCGGACATTCTCGCCCGGCCGTGGCAGCAGGTGATTCTGCCGGATCTGAATGCAGGCTGCTCGATGGCTGATATGGCGGAGATCGGGCAAGTGGAGGATTGTTGGGAGTCGCTCGAGCGGATGGGTGCTACGGGCGGCGTAGGAATCATTCCGCTGACTTATATGAACTCGGCTGCAAACATAAAGGCTTTCTGCGGGGAGCGTGGTGGGCTGGTTTGTACTTCTTCGAATGCTCGGGCGGCGTTTGAATGGGCTTCCGCTCGGGCGGGGAAGATACTGTTTTTGCCGGATCAACACCTCGGGCGGAATACGGCATTTGCGATGGGGATTCCGCTGAACGAGATGGTGGTGTGGGATCCGTACCAAATCAATGGCGGGGTTGCGCCGGAGCGGTTGCGGGCTGCGAAGGTTATTTTGTGGAAGGGACATTGCTCGGTGCATCAGCGGTTTCTGCCAGAGCATGTGGATCGGGTTCGGCGTGAAGAGCCGGGGATGCAGGTGGTGGTGCATCCAGAGTGCCGCTGGGAGGTTTGCCAGAAGGCGGATGCGCTGGGATCGACGGAGCGCATTATCGATCTGATCGAACGTGCGCCGGAAGGTTCGAGCTTTGCAGTGGGAACGGAAATTCATCTGGTGAACCGACTGGAGAAACGGTTTGGGCCGCTGGGGAAGCGGGTGATTACGCTGGATGAGTCGGGATGTTTGTGCACGACGATGTACCGGATTTCGCCGCAGCATCTGGCCTGGACACTGGAGAATCTGGTGGAGGGGCGGGTGGTAAATCGCATCAAAGTTGATGAAGGCGTGAAACGCTGGGCTCGCGTGGCACTGGATAGAATGCTGGAGATTGGCGTTATGGAGAAGCGGGCTTGAGCAAGACTTTTACATTGAGCGAGGCGCAGACAATGTTGCCGGTGGTCGAGGCTCTGTTGCGCAAGGCACAAGCGGCCGGTGCGCGCGCCGACGCGTTGGGGCGCGAGATGCAGGCGCTGAGCCAGAGAATATTTCTTTCGGGTGGAATGCATGTCAATGTGGCGCAGGCCGCGCGGCGGAGAGCCGAGCGCGATAAGGCGATGCAGGAGTCGACGGATACGCTGGCGGAGATCGACGAGATCGGGGTTCAGGTGACGGACCTGGCTCAGGGACTGTTGGATTTTCCCAGCGTGATCGATGGGAGGACCGTGCTGCTGTGCTGGAAGCTGGGCGAGAAGGAGATTGGCTTCTGGCATGAGTCGGAGGATGGCTTTGCGGGGCGGAAGCCGCTGGGTGTGCGCTTTGGCAAGACCGAGCGCGAGCGCCTTAACTAAGTTTTACTAGCTCGAGTCGTCAGGCACAGATACACGGACCAAACGTAGCTGCCGTGAACCCCGTATTCCAAGAAGAACGGAGTGCTAGTCTGAACTCATGCGGAACCTGGATAGATTTAGATAAGTCAGGCAACGATGACGCCGTTCTCTACTGTTGAATCGATGATATTGTTCGGTCTTAACGTTTTCGGTGCGATTGGTTATGACATAGCGGCATCGCGTGGTGGCTGGAAGATACCGGAAGAAGTCGCAGCGGGAATAAACGTGACCACGGGGGAGCCATTCATCTGGGCTGTGAGTATTCTTCCGATAGTCGCAGCCTTCTTTGTGATCAACGCCGCTTGGGGAGCATGCATTCTAAGTCGCCGACAGTGGAAGGCTGGCCTTTACTGGGTACTGGCAGCGTTCCTTTGGCTAGGAGCCGTGATGATTGACTTCAAACATCATTGATGTTGACTCGCGAGAAGTCATATTTAGGCCAGGTTCAGCCACCTGGGGTTGACTGGTCGCTAGAGTCGGGATATTGCTAATATTTTTCCACAGGTATATTTATTGAACGATAACTTTTATCGTTTAGTATTGTTTCTATGCTGGTGAATGAGACTAAGCCGTTTCGCGAGCTTTGCCGGGAGAATGGCATTGCCGTGACTCATCAGCGGCAGGTGTTGTACGAGACGATGAAGACGATGCATGGCCATCCGAGTCCGGAAGAGGTCTATGCCCGGGTGAAGAAGAAGGTGCCGGCTATCTCGCTGGCAACCGTTTACAAGAACATTCATATCTTTGTCGAGAGCGGCGTCTTCCGCGAGGTGAGCCTGCATCACGGCTCGGTGAGGGTCGAGATGAATGGCGAGCCGCATCATCATGTGGTGTGCTCGAAGTGCAGGAAGATTACGGATATTGGGGAGAAAGAGCTTGGGCTTGGGGCAAAGCGGAGCCGGCTGCCGGGGGGGTTTCTGGTGGAGCGGTATGCAGTCGATGTGATTGGCGTTTGTGCGAAGTGCCAGAAAAGCGATTGTTAGTTGTCAGGGATCAGTTGTCAGGGAAATACAAACAGCGAAATTGAGGTGGTTATGTCAGACGAAATGAAATGCCCGGTTGCCCATAGTCCGGTTGCAAACAGTCCGGTTGGCACTGCTGAGCGTGGAACGGTTGAGACTCCCCCGGATGGGCATGGCGCGGTCACGACTTCAGACGGTGGCACACGCAGGAATCCGAATTGGTGGCCTAATCAACTAAATTTGAAAACCTTGAACCAGAACTCGCCGTTGAATGATCCGATGGGCGAGGCGTTCAACTACGCTGAGGAGTTCAAGAGCCTGGACATCCATGCGGTGATCAAGGACCTGCACGCCCTGATGACGACCTCGCAGGAGTGGTGGCCCGCGGACTTTGGCCACTATGGGCCTTTGTTCATCCGCATGGCGTGGCACAGTGCCGGCACCTACCGTATCGCCGACGGCCGTGGTGGAGCGGGCTCGGGCATGCAGAGGTTTGCTCCGCTGAATAGCTGGCCGGACAACGTGAGCCTGGATAAGGCGCG
>JANYLK010000064.1 GCA_025357875.1 Granulicella sp. | reverse complement strand
GTCGATGTAGCGGAACTTGCCTACCGGGGGCGCGGGGCGGCGGGTGGTGTGGTGGTAGTAGCAGAACTGCTCGTGGCGCAGGGCGGGCGATCCGCACTGGTGTCCGGCGGCGTGAATGTGACGGCAGCGGATGCGCTTCTGCGTGACTTCGACGAGATCGGTTGACTCTTGCATGGTGGTACCCCCCTGGGGTGTTTGGTACGAAAAGTAGGTTTCTAAACGAGTTAGGTCCGGACCGGGTCCGAGGTGCGGGCACGGCGAGAGCGCGCTAAACGTTGCGGCCGAAAGTCGTACCTGAGGGGCTAAAGCCCGGTTCGTCTCTTGGCCCCTTACGGCACGCTGAAGCCGTGCCCTTATGCAAAACGGCTTTTCATCAGCTTCCGTTTTAAATCAGGAAGGCCCGGCACAGTGGCCGGGCTTTTCTTTGAATCGATCTACTATTCTAAGTGTATGCCTTTGACCCAAACTGTTACGCCAACTATTTTTGACTTGTTTGCGCTTTGGTTTGTTTCAGTTGGCGAGTTATCAACAGATTTGGGGGATTGACAGGATTCGGAGCGCCGGCAAGGGACAAATACGGAGATTCTGACTTGATGAAACTGACTCCAGAATGAAGACATAGGGAGTAAGTGGGTCTTCGGATGATTTCCAGCTTTTGCCCCATTGCAAATAGGTATCAGATCTCCCCTGTTGGATGAAAAGCGCACTCACTAAGCAGGAAGCGGTGGGGCTCAGCGCCACCGCTGGAGGATGGACTTTTATTTTACAAACGCCTGTCGTGGTGATTCTACTTACGATTGGCTTTGGTATCGGATTCTATGCCGTGATTCGGTGGTCACTACGTTAGAGGGGAGTTGCCTCTAATGGCGCAGTCTTTCCGCGAGATGAGTGCTGAATGGCCCGCTGCCGGGGGAAATAGGGCGACGGCAATCGGGCGACAAGCTACATGATTTCGAGTCGACTCAATATGAGTTGATCTGCGGCGATGCTCACCTCGGGCTGTGCCAGATCTTTGCAATCCACCCTTTGCAAAGTGCGCCGAACATAAGTCCCCGGAGTTGGGGTTATGGGTGTGGCGTGGGGATGGGAAGGCGGGATTCTGCTGGAAGCCGGGAGTTGGTAAGCGCGATGGCGACTGCGAGCCGGGGATCCCGTTCGGCCTCGGAGACGCGCATGATGCGATTCAACTCTTCGCGGTCGAGTTGGGGCGTAAATCCTGGGTCGGCGGCGCTGAGTTGGACGAGGGCGGCGGCCTGAGTGAAGTGGGCGGCAAGGGCCGCGCGGGTGAGTTCGATCTCATGGGCAATCTCGGCGGGCGGGAGGTGGGATGGGTCGGGATCGGCGAGGCTGTAGAGGCGGGCCTGAATGATGATGGGCCAAAGCTGATCGAAGCCCTGGGCGACGGCATCGATGCGCTGGTATAGGCGAGCGAGGTCGCGAACTTCGCTCTGCGCCATGAGGGCGGTAACGTTGCTCTGTTGGGCCGTCTTCCAGGCAGAGTCGGTGAGATTGGTGCGGATGGCATGCCAGAGGAGGATGCCGGGGAGCTTGTCGGCGGGCGCGTTGGGATGTTGTTGGATGTAGTGAAGGACGAGGAGATTGTTTTCAAGGGCCGCAGTCTGGCGGTTGAATTCGGACATGCCGGTGGCGAAGGCCTTGATGTTTTCATCTCGCTCGAGCCGAAGGGCTTCGCGAGTTTCGGAGACCTCGCGGCGATGGTGGAAGTATTCGACGGTTTGTTCGAGACTGATCGCAATACAAAGGCCGAGGACTATGGTGGCGATGTGGATGAAGAAGTCACGCCAGGTGGAGGCGGCGTGGTGGGCGGGATGGACGTCGAGCATGGGGGCGGGTTCCTCGGGCGGAGGTTCGAGTTGCGGAGAGTCAAGCGTCGGCTCTGGCACAGGTAGGGCGGGCTCTGCTGGTGTGGGCGGGTCGTTTGGAATGGAACCGGAATCGTGCATGGTCTGGGGGCGTGGTCTGGGTAGAGTAACAGGCTGCGACCCGCCACGTGATAATCCCCATGGTCGACGGGATGGAACCGTGCCGAATTCTTCAGCAAGCTCAGGGCAAGCTGTGGGCCCCCAAATTCACTGCTGGGTTAGGCTGCGGCCGCGATTTTTGTGGCGTTCGGCGCGGCGAATGGTAGATTGGGGTCGCAGCGCGCCAACTTGTTTTGGGGTGGCTAGCTGCTGGTTGAAACTTTGCTGCATGATGCAGCTACGTTTCGCCGCCGATGAAGACGAGAGAACTCCAAGGGCAACCGCAGAGCAGGCATTGGAGATTTCTCGATCGCTTCTGCTGTTCGTGTATCCAGCGTAATCTGCTCTGCTTCCGACTGCTGCATCGCTTGATGCGGTGCGGGACGGGCCACGCGCATGAGCGATCCAGAAGAGAGTTGTCGGGGGCGAAGGATGGTGCAGTCGAGGCGCTGGGTTGCGTGGTGGTGCGCGGGATTGCTGGGTCTGTCTGCCTCGGGTGGTGTTTGGGCGCAACGCGCGCGGCCGGACTTGGGCAAGCCGGCGATCAATCCTTTAAGTGCGGCGTGGACGGCGGTGGGGCCGGCTCAGATTGCCAGCCAGCGCTACGGAAACGTGACCGGGCGGGTGACGGCGATTTCGATTAATCCGGCCGACGTGACGGGGAATACCGTCTACCTTGGCACTACGGGCGGCGGGGTGTGGAAGTCGACGAACGCAGCGGGAGCGGCGGCGAGTGTGACGTTTGCGCCGCTTACGGATACGCTTCCAGTGTTCAGCGCGAATGCGGGGACGGCGGTGATTCCGTCGCTGACCATAGGCGCGCTGAGCGTGGGTGATGGAGTTGTGCTGGCGGGGACGGGCGACGCGAATGACGCGTCCGACTCATACTACGGTGAGGGGATTCTGCGGTCGGTGGATGGGGGCGTGACGTGGACGCTGGCACAGGAGTCCCATGATGGTGCAGCGGGGAATCATACGTTCGTCGGGCTGGGTGTGGCGGGATTTGCGTGGAGTTCGGTGACGCCGGGACTGGTTGTGGCGGCGATGTCGCAGGCGGCGGAGGGAACGCTGGTGAATGCGGCCGACACCACGTCCAGCGCGATGGGAATCTACTACTCGAATGACGCGGGCGCGACCTGGCAGATGGCGACGATCGCGGACGGAAGCCAGTTTGTGCAAAGGCCTTTCAACGGGTATCCCGGAAATGCAGTGACTGCGGTGGTGTGGAATGCAGTGCGGCAGAGGTTCTATGCGGCGGTGCGGGCGCATGGGTACTACGAGTC
>JANYLK010000062.1 GCA_025357875.1 Granulicella sp. | reverse complement strand
GTCGATGTAGCGGAACTTGCCTACCGGGGGCGCGGGGCGGCGGGTGGTGTGGTGGTAGTAGCAGAACTGCTCGTGGCGCAGGGCGGGCGATCCGCACTGGTGTCCGGCGGCGTGAATGTGACGGCAGCGGATGCGCTTCTGGGTGACTTCGACGAGATCGGTTGACTCTTGCATGGTGGTACCCCCCTGGGGTGTTTGGTACGAAAAGTAGGTTTCTAAACGAGTTAGGTCCGGACCTCAGTTAGGTTCGAGGTTGGAGTGCGTTTGGGAAAAGTCTAGCCCGCTTATTTAAATGGAAAAGGCTCGACGCAATGCGCCAAGCCTTTTTTTCTCAATCAACTACCTTAAGTGTACGCGTTTGACCCTAACTGTTAGGCCAACTATTTTGAACTTTTATCTAGCCTGAATGCAGCATTTCAGGATGGATATGCACAATTTAGACCCTTGACAGAATGGGGTGACTCTAACCGATCCCCTTGAGTGACCGTGCTAGAAGTTCCTGATGAGCCGCGTAACGAAGACAGAAATTCGGGAGGTGGGGTTTTGCGATCCCACCCATCGCGATGAGGTTGCCATGAATGGGGTACCCGAACGGTTGCGCGACCACTGCAGAGAGACTACTTGGCACCCGAGCGGTTGAGGATATTGTTGCCTTATCCTTCGTGGCTTGCCAGCACCGGCGATTAGGTGTTGATGGACGAGCTAATCGTTGGCCGACACTTCTTCAAGAGCTTTAGGGCCACGCTATTCGACTACGCCGAACTCACGCGTAAGTTGCGGACGCTGTCACTGAAGTCAAGCTGTCCCTGTTTAAAGGACGAGGGTTGCTGGCAGAAAAGGAATGAGAGGCGCAGGAGTCTTACGTTGGCGAGCGGTCATCCCAACGTTTATTGCACACGCCAAGGGCGTATGCTAGCGTCATATCCCTGCGAGGTTGCTTTGCGCGAAACCACAACCAGGCCGGTCTTCGAACCCTGTTCCCGCCTGCACGAACTGATGGCGGAAGAGGGTGCTCTCTACCGTCAGCTTGACCCACAAAAGATCCCTCAGCATGTCGCGATCATTATGGATGGCAACGGTCGCTGGGCTGGCAAGCGCTCTCTGAAACGCTTCCTCGGCCACCAGCAGGGCGCGGAAAGCGTGCAGTTTGTCGTTGAAACGGCGTCGCGGATCAATCTGCCATTTATTACACTGTATGCGTTTTCGCTTGAGAACAATTTGCGCCGGCCGAAGTCCGAGGTCAACTTCCTGATGAAGTTACTGCGGAATTATCTGGTCGGCAATGTAAAGCGTATGAATGACAATAACGTCCGCATGGAGTACATCGGCCGCATCTGCGAGTTGCCCAGCGAGGTACAGGACACCATGCAGTGGGCGTCCGAAGCGACCGGGCGGAATACCGGGACGACGCTGACTCTTGCGCTCAACTATGGCTCGCGATCGGAGATCGTCGACGCTGCGCGCAATATTCTGACCGACTTGATCGCGGAGGCGCATCAGCGTGGATGCTCGCTCGAAGACTTGCTGCAGGTTGATGGGATCGAGGCGCGTCTCGACGAGCATCACATCAGCGGCGCTCTTTATACCGCGCACATGCCTGACCCGGACCTGGTAATTCGGACGTCGGGCGAGCAGCGGATTTCGAATTTCTTACTTTGGCAGATTGCGTATTCGGAGATATTCATAACCGATCGGCTCTGGCCTGACTTCCGCGGAATCCACCTGCTGGAGGCGATCCAAAACTACCAGAAGCGCGAGCGACGTTTTGGTGGACTAGGCGAGACGTTTACCGATGAAGACCTCGACTCGCTTGAGCCGGCAGCAGACGTAGCGGAAGAAATTGTCTCCGAGTTGACTCCCAAGCAACTTATCCCCCGGTAAGTGTTGGCATTACCTCATTTGAGGGATGTATCGGCAGGATCGATATGTTTGATTGTCCGGAGTCATTCTTAGTTTCTCACGCCATTTTCTCGAAGGATATCAACTATGCGTTTCAGCTTGCCATTTTGGCATCGTAAGCTGGGGCTCGACGAAGCCCTATGCGTCGCTCTGATGTTCGCTATCTGTAGCAACGGAATTGCACTCGCGGCGCGTGTTCCGCTGGATGCTGTGATGGCGAAACAGGCGCTGATGAAACGCGGCATCGGCAAAGGTGTGAAGATCACCGAGTCGGATGGAACGAATGTCACCGGTGTTCTCACCGGAATCCATGACGACACCTTTGAGGTCACGCCGGAGAAGACATTTGCAGCGACGGCGATCCCGTATGCCAAAGTAGTTGCGAGCCATAACGACAAGTCGACCGTTGCGAGGGTTGGGAAGGATGTCGCGATTGGAGCGGGATTCTATGTTGGCCTGGTTTTCATCGCAAGCTTCATCGTGTTCTTGGCGTATCGGTAAGATCCCGCGAACAATGGGCTACAGTTTGGCTGCGCGCCGGGCGGCGTCATAGAGAGACAGCCCGATGAGGGTCTTGCCATCGTGGATCTTGCCCTCTGCGATCATGCGCATCGCCTCTGATAGGGGCATGCGGAATACTTCGAGATTCTCGTCTGCCTCCAATTTTGCTTCGCCCTCGCGGATATCACGCGCGAGGTAAATCTGCATCCACTCACCGAGAAAGCCGGGGCTGGCGAAGTAACGCAGCAACATGGTCCAGCGCTTGGCACGGTAGCCGGTCTCCTCGATCAGCTCGCGTTTGGCTGCGGCCAGCGGCGCCTCGCCAGCGTTCCGGCTACCGGCTGGGAGCTCGACCAGGAACTGGCCCGCGGCGTGGCGATACTGCCGTTCCAGGATCACGTCGGGATCAGCGGGATTCTTCGATTCATCCACTGCGAGGATCACGACTGAGCCGTTGTGTCGAATCACATCGCGGGTGTTGCGGTGTCCGCCAGGCTCGATCAGCGTGTCGGTGAATACATTGAAGACTTTGCCTTTGTAGGTGAGCTTGGAGGAGATGAGTTTGGCCTTGGCGCCGCGTTTCGCTACGGGCGGTTTGATAGCGCCTGCAAATAATAGCTTTTTCTTACTGTTGGTGAGTTTGCTGGGCTTGTTTGTCGTAGCGGCCATGGGTGTACGGTATCATCCTGCATCGCGGAGAAAAGATGCGCATCAAACTTTTATGCACGTCACAGTCTATGGGAGCTTTGCCCTATTGCAGTCGATGCGTGCATGGCGTGGGACACTGAGTGTAAGGATGTCTTATGAGTATTGAGTGTTATCCCATCACGACGCTGCCACACACGACCAAGCTTTTTCGCGACTTCCTGGCGATGAGCGAAAGTGGCGCGGAATCGCAGGTACGCGGATGGTATGGCGCGGAGCCATTGGGCCGCGCCTGGATGAAGCTGCCTGCTGCAGTCGCTCACGCTGGCGCGCTCGCTGATGCGCTGGACCGGCAGAGCGTGGGCTTTGGGGCTGGGCCCGCGACGCTCGCAAATATTGGGAAGATCCGTAGTGGCGCACGAGCCGTAGTGACCGGACAACAAGTGGGGCTGTTCGGTGGGCCGCTGCTCACTTTACTGAAGGCCTCCACGGCGATCGCGCGGGCAAAGCAGGCGACGGTGGCTACCGGCATTGAGCACGTCCCGATATTCTGGCTTGCTACAGAGGACCACGACCTAGAGGAAGTGGATCAGGTCACGCTGCTGACGAAACACTCGGTTGAGAGGCTAAGTTTGGGAGCGAGGTTCCCTCACAAGGATGTGCCAGTCGGCGGAGTACGTCTCGACGTGCACATCGACGGATTGCTCGATCACGCGAGCGAGTTGCTCGGCTATGCGCCCATCTGCGATTTGTTGAGCGAGTGTTATAGCCATCAGCCTGGAAACGACAGCGGCCCGACCTTCGGCAGCGCCTTCGCCCGGTTGATGACACGTCTTTTCGCCAATCACGGACTCATCGTGATGGACGCGGCGGGCCGAAACTTTCATTCGCTGGGTGCGGCTGCCATTCGCTCTGCTATTGAACATGCGGAGAAGTTGGAGGCAGGGCTGCTGGCGCGGTCCGCCGAGCTTGAAGTTGCGGGCTACCACGCGCAGGTGCTGGTCAAGCCGGGAGGATCGCTACTCTTCCTCATCAGTGATGTTGAAGGAACCCCCGGGGTCACGACGCGGCACGCTCTGCGGCGAACGCCGGAAGGCACATGGAAGGCAGGAATAGGGAGCGCGGCGCAATCCTACACCAGCGTCGACTTGCTTGCGATTCTCGACAAGACTCCTGAGCGGCTCAGTCCCAATGCGCTACTACGGCCGGTGTTCCAGGATACGATTCTACCGACGACCGCTTACGTTGGCGGGCCGGCGGAAGTTGCTTACTTCGCGCAGAGCGCCGTGATTTACGAGCTGGTGTTGGGTCGGGTTACGCCTGTACTTCCGCGGTTGTCGGCGACGTTGATCGAACCAGCGATTGGCGCGATTATGGCGCAGCACGAGGTCAGTTTGCCTGACGCGATGCGGCCGATGGACGAACTCGCGCAGCGGCTTGGGGCTCGCGCCATGCCTATTGAGGCAAAGCGCCGGTTGGCTGGCGCGGGCAACGCGCTCGACGCAGCGCTGGTGGCGGCGCAGGATTATCTGGGCACGCTGGATGCAAGCCTGGGCCGTTCGGCTGAGGTCTCTGCGTCGAAGATGCGATACCAGATGGGACGCCTCCGCCGCCTGGCTGCGAACTCCGAATTGCTCAAGGAAGCGAGTCTGCGCAAGCACGCCGAGGCAATGACGTTACACCTCTTTCCAGAGGGGCATCCGCAGGAGCGAGTGATCGCAGGGGTGTGGTTCCTGGCTGCCTACGAAGCAGCGCATCCGGAAAGAACTGCTGGCTCAGGTTTGGTCGCTCGGCTGGTCGAGGAAGCCGCAAACCAATGCCCGGGGCACCTTGTGATTCGGCTGTAGTTCATCCTTGATGGTTCCAGGCCTGGATTTTGTATCGGGCCTTCAGCCCTTGGATCTGGTGGTGGCAAAATACACAGGCCTTCGGCTCTACGCTGGTATATTGCGGGCGTTCGGCCCTCAATGGAAAGCCGATTCGACCGAGGGTGGTATGTTGCAGACCTCGGCCCTCATGGAAAGCCGATTCGACCAAGGCTGATATGTTAGGCCTTCAGTGCCGTTGGCGATCTTTTACCTTTACTGCGGGAATGCCGGCGTAGATTGTCCACGGCTCAAGATCGCGAGTCGCGACCGAACCTAATCCAAGCACAGCTCCTTCTCCCATGTTGACTCCGGGGCCGACGGAAGCACGGGCACACACCCATGCGTACGCTCCAAATTCCATTGCATAAGCGAGCAGAGGGAATCTCGGGTCGTCGTAGTCGTGGGTGGCGCCGCAAACGAATGCGTCCTGCGACAGGATGGCGTGGGAGCCGAATCGCATTTGAGCTGGATTGTAGATTTCAGCGCCATCGGCTGCGGTGACCTGGTCCGCGCAGATGAGGTTCCACGGCGCCCACACTTTGGAGCCCGGATAGAAGTGGCAACCCGGCCCCATGGTCGCGCCAAAGCTGCGCAGGAGGAAGGCGCGCCAGACGTGCATCGGTCTTGGCGAGGTGCGGTACAGCAGGGCGCGGCAGACGTTCCACACCAGCCGCCTGGCTCGGTCATGCGCGGAGAAGGCCGGGCGCAGGTACGGATCCGCGGCCGTCTCCGCCGAGATGTGGTCCGCCGCGTTGTACTGCGCTTGCTTCGCCATGTGTGCCCTGTTTGACTACTTCTCTTATTGGCTAGACTCTTGTGCCATTCGTCGCCCGCATTGGCACGTCGGTCCTATATCGTGGAGTTGATCGAGCTAGCTTCTCCACATTTTCCAGCACTTTCCTGGACGTGGCGTTGAAGTCGAACATCTCATTGAAGCACTTCTTACTTCGGATACGTAGCGCGGCGATAGCGTCCGGGGCAAGTTGCGACCAGCGGCACATGCTGGCCGTGGTTCCCTCGAGGGTATCGTTTCCGACGAACCCTGCCCCGTAACTGTCGATCTCGCGCCAAATGTTGACCTTGTCGGAGATGAGAACGGGCAGGCTGCAGGCCATTGCCTCGGCTACCACAATCCCGAAATTTTCCTGATGAGAAGGAAGCACAAAGACCTCCGATGCTGAGAAAGCTCCCCACTTGAGCGTGCCCGCGAGACTTCCGGTCCAGGTGATTCTATGGGCGATGCCGAGCCGTTCTGCAAGTGCTTCGAGTTCCTTCTGCCATCCGATCTGGTCCGGCCCCACGAGCACCAGCTGCCATGCCCCATCCTTGGCCAGCGTATCGGCAAACGACTGGATCAATAGGTTCGTCCCTTTCTTTGGATGGATGCGACCGAGAGAGATTGCGAGGCGCTTGCCACGGAGCTCCGGCCATCGAGAGAGGAATGCTTCGCTGGCCGCCGCTGTGTCGCAGTCCGGGCCGAAAGTGCCGTAGGGAACTACAACTTCATTCACTTTGTATCGTGGGAACGATTGGCGCGCGAGGATCTTCTCCTCTTCGCACGTAAACAAGATTTCATTCGCATCGCGAAATACCTTGCTGAGCCGGCTGTGCCAGTAAAGTGCCTTCTTTAGATGTTTAAGCGGAAACCGCTTTTTAAAATAGGGGTCGAGCATGCCGTGGGTAAATATCGCCCAAGGGATGTCGGTGCCGGCCAGCGCGCGATGGGCAACAAGCGTGTTGTAGTTCCAGACGCCATCGATCAAAACCACGTCGAAGCGGGAAACGTTGGCCTTGAGCCACGGGGCTGCACGCGGCGAGTATCCGTATGTTCCGCGGCCGGGCCCGAGCCCAATTAGTTTCGCAGGGAAGTCACACGTCTTCACGAACTCCGGCGAGTCCAGTGACGCTACTTCGACTTCGTGGCC
The DNA here is from genome assembly GCA_025357875.1 of Granulicella sp. Classification (GTDB taxonomy): domain Bacteria; phylum Acidobacteriota; class Terriglobia; order Terriglobales; family Acidobacteriaceae; genus Edaphobacter. The sequence continues at coordinate 8,847 of JANYLK010000062.1, read as the reverse complement.
GCCTGCTTTATAAATTGCGCAACGCTGGCGGAGGCCTTCCACTGGGCCGCCAGTGGCCGAGTCTATTGAGGCGATGAAGTGCAGTATTCTCATCGACGATCCTTAATTGGCACCATTGGAGCGGGAATTGGTTTACGCGCCGCCATTGAATCCCTCGTCCAGTACGACTTTGGCCCATCGGCGTGCCCAAGGGGTTCCACGATTCGCCAGCAAGGGCATGCTCTGCCAATCGCGCCGGCAGGTCGCGGCGGAGAGCCAATCGGTCATTGGCACGCCGAACCCCGTCTTTGGACGACTGATGATCTTGTTTGGAAGCGCGCTCTTTGGCGATTGTCCGAGCATTCTCTTTCCTACTCCGCCGACAAAGCCAGTGTGGACCGATCGCAGCGCGTGCAGCAAGGCCGCATCCACGAAGGGCGTGCGTAACTCGAGCGAATGCGCCATGCTGGCCCAGTCGCTGTCGCGCAGGAGTTGGTTGCGCATGTAGTGAGTCGATTCGAGAAGGCAGCCCCCCGCTGCGTCAGTAACTGCGTTTGCTGGAGACATGCCGGGCGGTGAGCCTGCCAGGCGGTCCAATCCCTCGCGTGCTGCCCTTTCGCCCATTAGGGTCGGTAGATCCTGCGGCAGGAAGAGACAACGCTTCAGAAAATAAACGCCTTCGAGCGATCCCATGAAATCGGCAATACCTTTGAGCTTTGGATGCCTCTCCCCCTTGGCGAGGTACGCACTGACTGTTCTCACGAGAGATTGCGCTCCGGGAATGGCTGCGATGAATTTGCCTTGGCTCGCCCTGCGAGGAAGCTCCTTCATCAGCGAATAGCCGTAGAACAACTCGTCGCCGCCAACGCCGGAGAGCACAACTTTGTAGCCACGCTCCGCCGCGGCTTTGGCGGCGAACCATGTATTCACTCCATCGATGGACGGTTGATCCATGGCATCGAGGATGAATGGGATATCCTGCTCGAATTCGTCCCGCGCGATGCGGCGGACATGGTGAGGAAGTCCGTAGTGCTCGGCCAACGCCGCGGCTACGGGAACTTCGTCAACCTGCTTTGCCGAGAACTCGTCGAACCCCACGGTGATGCCTTCAACGGGGGCGCCCATCTCGGAGATCAAAGCGGCGATTGTCCCGGAGTCGATTCCCCCAGATAGAAAAACGCTGACCGGGACGTCCGACACCAGGTGGGCGCGGACGGAGCCGGTCACTGCCTGGCGCACGGTCTCCTGCAGTTCCGCGGTGGATTGCGGAATGGCTGGTTGGCGCCAGTTGTCGCGAATGTCGTTCCAGCATACGGGCGCTTCCGCGATGCCGTTGCGCACGCGTAGCCAGCTTCCACAGGGTAAGGCGAAGACTCCGCGGTAGATTGTCCAGGGTTCTGGCACGCTGCCCCAGAGGTAGAACCCTGCAACGGCTGCGGGCTCAGAGTTCGCGGCGACCAGGGCGGATGCGATGATCGCCTTCACTTGCGATGCGAAGATGAGGCCGCCCACTATCTGCGCATAGTAAAGCGGCTTGATGCCGTAGGGATCGCGGGCAAGAAACAATTCGCGCGACCGGATATTCCAGATGGCCAACGCAAACATGCCGCGGAGCAGGGGTAACATGCGCTCACCCACGCGGGCGTAAAGCGCGAGCAGGACCTCTGTATCGGACGTGGTGTGAAAGGCTATGCCTTCGGCCTCAAGCTCTCGCCGGAGTTCGCGAAAGTTGTAGATTTCGCCATTGAAGACAATCGTGTAATCTCCATTGGTCGTGACCATGGGCTGGTCGGATCGTACATTCAGATCGAGAATGGCTAGACGACGGTGGCCAAGAACCACCCCATCACCCGCCCAAATTCCCTCCCCATCGGGCCCGCGCAGTTGCATCCGGTCGGTCATAAGCCGAACTGTCTCGACCGGCCATGGTTCAAGGGCATCTGGGGTTGAGACAAATCCGGCGATACCACACATGTCCGCTCCACATCATGCTGGTTGGGTGTTGTTTCCGTACCTCTATATTCTCATAAATCCTTTGCATATGAGGTGTTAGCGGCACGCGTAAAGAGATTCTGAATTGATCTAATGAGGATGGTATTCGGCATTAAATCCGGGCGCAATCGCGGCCAGCGCTCGCCGAAGTGCTTGAATATCCTCAACGAAACTCCAACTCTGTATACGTTCGTAGGCGCGCTGGCCCATAGCCTCGGCGACGCCCGGAGTATCCAACACACGGCGTAGCGAATTCTCCAGCGCACCAACGTCGCCCACCGGATAGATGCAGCCGTTTACGCCATCCTCAATCAAGTCTAGCGCGCAGCCCACATCATCCGAAGCGATCACGGGCCGAGCCGCGTTCATGACCTCGTTGATGATAAGACCCCAGGGCTCGTGCCGGGATGGCAGCACAAAAACGGTTGCCAGGTCGAAGAACCGGGGCAGTTCGGACTGGTTGCGAAAGCCGCAGAAGCGAATGCTGGAAAGGCCGGTGGCGGCTGCTTGACGCTCCAACGCCGCTCGCTCCTCACCGTCTCCGACGATGATCAGATAGGGTTCGGGCTCGGTTCCACGGGATGGAGCGAGCCGAGCATAGGCCTCGATCAGGTGATTGCAAAGCTTGCGCGATTGAAGTTTGGATGCAAACAGAATTACAGGACGCCGCGGGTCCAGTCCAAGTTCCGCTTGGAGGCTTGCTCGTCCTGACCGGGCTTCACGTGTGCGCTCGGAGAAGTAGGCATTATCGACCGCGTAGGGCATCAGGAATTGGGGAACATCGTCGCCGAAGTAATGGCGCCAGTAATTGGCATTCAGCGTCCCGATCGGCAGCACGCCAGCGATCATCTGCTTTAGACAGGCGAAAAAAATATTCTTCAGCGCGAGTTTGGCGTTGCTCCGGCCGCGGTCCCGCAGCCACGACTCGGCCCGCAGAAGCACGGGAATTCCCAATGCGTTTGCAGCAAGGATTCCATGCATGGCGTTGACGGTCGCGTATCCGTGGACCCAGAGCGCATCGAACGTAGATGCGCTTCCGGTGCCCCGGAGTTGACTGACGATGCCTCTGTTCATGGGGGTAGCAAAGGTTACATCCTGCCCATCGCGGATCTTCGGAAGGAAGACGTGGTTGTACCCATCGAGCAGCGGAACGTCCCACTTGACGCCCACTCCAAAGCCTTGGTCGCGGTATCCATTGACCGAGAAATCGGATCCGAATAGTACTGTAAGGTCGATGTCCGTTTCCCGGGCGATACGCCGCAACAGGGGGGCTTGGTACTGGATTGGGTGACTCACCAGGTAGGCAAGTCGTATGCGGCGGCTCGCGCAATGGTGCGTGCTTTTATGCTCGGAGGTCATTCCAGTCGCTCCATTTTTCGAGTCGCTCGTTGGTTATGTAAAGCTCAGCGTGGACGCCGGTCAGTATGTTTGCTAGAAATTGCGGAGCGTGAGCAGAAGCGTGGCGATTCCTATTACACCACCGACGCCCAGGTTTTTCAGCGCGGCTTTCATCTGGTTGGTCGGCAGGAAAACTATATCGTTGGGTTGGAGCACCGGGTCGGGCGCCTTGCCATCGCGCACCTTTTTGATGTCGACGTCGACTACCTTGCGTTCTGTTCCAACTGTGCGAATTAGCCGGAGGTCGTTGTACTGACCTTCAAAGCCGATGCCTCCACTGAGTGCGGCCAGTTGCAACAGCGTAAGCGGGGACGACTGGTCGAGCGGCACAGCGCCCTGGGATTTGAACGCACCTAGCACGTAGACGACGCTTGCGCGCGTGATTTGGATGATGTCGTGCGGGTGCACAGGAATGTTCGCGGTTGCGCTCGACGCGAGGTCAGTTCCTAGATCGACCACGATGGGCTCCGCTAAACCGGGGCGCACGATCTTCACGGTGTGACTCGCGTTTGCCGGCAGGCCACCCGCGGTCAAAAGAACATCTTTAAGACTTCGCTCGGTTGCTACGGGAACCGTGAAGTGCATCTCTCCGGTTACGATCGCCGAACCGTTCACGGTATCCAGCACCTGGATGATGACTTCGGGATCGCGATAATACTCTCCCGCTCGCAGGCGTTCTGCGATCAGCGTTTGGGCGGCCCGAACGGTCAGTCCCTGTAGGGGAACGCTGCCGATGTAAGGTAGCTGCACTGCGCCGTCCAGACCGACGCGCACGGTCGCCTGATAGTCACCCTGATTGAAGAGCCTTACTAAAATCAAGTCGCCCGGGGCCAGTTGAAAATCTTCTCCTGGGTAAAGCATCGACTGATTGGCGATGGGAGTTGCGGATGCGGGAGCTGCCTGCGTTGCAGCCCCGCCGCTCTGCGCTCCGGAGATGTTAGCTTGTGCGAAGGCGGTGGCCGTCCATCCGGTCCAGCCTGCTGCGAGCACAGCACACACTAAAACGCAGTGCAAAAGTCGCGGATGTGCATTCCGACAGACCGTAGCTGCTTGGGTAATCGGAGCCGCATCGATACCGCTCGCCGCTGACTGACGTATAGAAACGTTGGTAGCGAATTTTATGGTCTGGACGCTGCACGTCATCGCGTGTTCTTCCTCTCGGCGTTCGACGCTTCAGGGGAAGCAGGCTGTGCCTCCCAGGTATCAGCGTCCATGGACCCGTAGGAGTATCCGGTGTATCCGTAGTAGCCGTAGTACTCTGGCGAGCTGAGGTCGACAGCGTTGAGCACCAAGCCGGCCATCGGAGCGCCGGAGCGGACCAGAAGATCGCGCGCACGGCGCATCACATTTTTGCCTGATTTGCCGTGGCGGACCACCAGCACGACGGCGTCCACGAGATGGCCCAGGATCACGGCGTCGGTCACCGAAAGGATTGGCGGAGAATCGATGACCACGTGTGTGTACATCTCCCCGATCCTTTGCAGGAGAGCGGTCATAGACTCGGAACTGAGCATTTCGGTCGGAAATGGAGGCACCGGACCGCTGGCCAGAATATCGAGGTTTGGCATCTCCGGCACGTGCTGCAATGCTTCTTCGAAGGTTGAGGTGCCCGCCAGTACGGTGCTTAATCCGAGTTTGCCGCTTAGTCCGAAGCGGTGGTGCACATTGGGCCGGCGAAGGTCGGCGTCGATCAGCAAGACACGCACCTCGCCCTGTGCCAGGATGCATGCCAGGTTGCTGGCGATCGTGGTCTTGCCTTCCGAAGGCGTGGCGCTCGTAAACAGGACGAACTTCGGCGGTTTTCCTGCGGTAGCAAGCAGCAGAGATGTACGCAGCGATCGAAACGACTCGGTGAACTGCGATTTTGGCTGGGTCAGGATATTGATATTGCGCTGAGCTACCGACATCGAGGCCGTCTGCTCCGCGGTGGAGCGCTTTGCCTTGGGGATGATCGCCAAGGACGGCATCTCCATCACGGTCTCGATCTCCTGGATATTGTGCAGGCCGGTATCGAGACTCTCCAGGATGAACGCGATCACGATGCCGCCGAGGAGGAAAAAGATGGTCGAAGTTAAGATCATGGTAACGGGCGACCGCATTGTCGGGGACACTGGGGGCAGGGCCTTGTCAACCTGGTCCACTTCCGTCGCTCCGAGGCCAGACTCTACCTTGGCGGTCTCCAGACGCTGCTCAAGACCGCCATATAAGGCTTGATCCTGTTCATAATTGCGTTTCACGACTGTGAATAGCACCAGATCGTTGCCCTGGTTGTACGCTTCGCGCTTCTTAGCGTCGAGTTCCTCTTCGATCTTGTCCTCTGCCGCTTTGGCTGCAACAAAATGCTCTTTGGCTTGGATCTCGAGCCTGCTTTGCTCGGTGTTGATAGCCTTCGTCAGCTCGTTGATTTGGTCTTGCAAGGCCTTCACCCGCGGGTGATTTGGTCCGAGACCCAGCACCGATTGCGATGTCAACTCTGCGTAGGTGCCCCTGAGAACTGCAAGCTGTGCACGCAACGAGTTCAACTGGCCTGGCATAGTTCCGGGCGTCATCTCGATTGAGTCATCGAGGGTGTTGGGATCCATGCCCGCCACCATCCTGTAGCGCGATTCAGCACTGATGCGCGCAATCTTCGCCGACCCTTCAGCGCTCAGCAACCCTTCGAGCGACGTCTGCACCTCGTTGTGCGTGGAATCGTATCCGATGACGCCCATCTTGCGCTCGAGATCCATCATCTGCTGTTGCTCACGTTCCACCTGGAGTTTAAGATCGTCGAGTTGCTTGGAAAGCCAGTCCGAGACCGTCTTTGTGCGTACAACCGGAGTTTGAAAAGCACGCTGAATGTAGTCCTGCACGACGCGGTTGACGATGTCCGCGGACAGCTTCGGGCTGAGACTGGAGTAGCTGATCTGCATCATCTGACTGTGCGGGATGGCGGCCGCAACCAGAGAGCCCTTGAGCTCGCCGACGACGTCTGCTCTCGTCTGAGGGTCGTTCAGCGTGTGATGCGTGGTCGGTTTGGTGCCCCCCAAAAAATCCGCGTTGTTGGCCAGGTCCATCTCGCTGGCGACTCCGGCCAGCAGGGTATCGCTCTTAAGAATGATTACTTCTGTGTTCATTCTTGTCTGCGAGTCATCACTGAAGTCGTAAGACTGATCCAGCCTGTACTGATTCGAAGCGCCGCTCTGTACCTGGATGATGCTGCTGGCGCGATACAATTTCGGCTGGGTCAACGCGTTATAGGTGCCATAGCTGCCCCCGAGCACGGCTGCGAAAATCAGTATCCAAAGCCGCTTGCGCAACGTTGCAACGGCATCCGACAAGGATGTGTCGCTGACATTAGAACTCGTCCCCGGCCGCTCCGAATCGAAAGTACCGGCGGCGGGGGGCAACTGCGTTTTTTGCGGACCCATTCCGTTTAGTCTACCCGACCAGCATCCCCGCACGGAAGGGATCTTCGCCGTAAAGCCGCATCCAGGACTGATGGGATGCATCCCGCCACATTCGCCCGATTCAGTTTTCACATCGGCTGCCAGTACGTTAGACTGCAAAGAGTGTTGACAGTCAATCTGTTCCCCTGAAAACTATGAGCAAAGCTATTCAAATTGCAGTTGTTGGTTCTGGTTATGTTGGCCTGGTCGCCGCCGTATGCTTTGCGGAGATCGGCCATGATGTCATCTGCGTCGATAATGACGAGCGCAAGGTCGCGGCACTCGAATCCGGCGACACGCTGATTCATGAGAAACATCTGCCCGAATTGCTTGTTCGTTATCGCAATAACCGGATACGCTTCACGACGGATCTCGGCGAGGCCACTCGGGAGAGCGAGGCAATCTTCATCGCCGTGGGCACGCCCCAGTCCGAGTCAGGTGACGCGGATCTCTCCTACGTTGAGGCTGTTGCGTGTGAGATTGCCCGTTCACTCACCAGCTACAAGGTAATTGTCGAAAAAAGTACCGTGCCGGTCTATACGAACGAGTGGATTCGTCGCGCCATCGAACGCAACGGAGTTGGACGCCGCCTCTTCGACGTTGTGTCGAATCCAGAATTTCTGCGCGAAGGCACAGCGGTTGAGGACTTCCTGCATCCCGATCGCATCGTGGTAGGCGCCGACAGCGAAGCGGCCGCGAGTCTGCTGGCTGCCATCTATGCGCCTTTAACAACCGGTGCATATTATCAACGGCCGGACGCCATCCGAGGCTCATGCTCAACTGCGCAGCCTCCACCTCTGCTTACCACGTCGACGAAATCGGCTGAGATTATCAAGCACGCCTCCAATGCTTTCCTGGCGCTCAAGATCTCCTTCATCAACGCAGTCTCCAACCTGTGTGAAGTTACCGACGCAAATATCGAGCAGGTAGCGCGCGGTATGGGACTTGATAGCCGCATCGGGCCTCGCTTTCTCCGCCCTGGAATTGGGTACGGCGGTTCCTGCTTCCCGAAAGACGTAGCCGCATTTCGCTCCGTAGCCGACCAGCTGGGCATCGACTTCAGCCTCCTGACCGAGGTCGAGAAGATCAATACGCAACAAAAGAAGCGCTTCCTATCCAAGGTTCGCTCCGCACTGTGGACACTGCGCGGAAAACGTCTTGGAGTGCTGGGCCTTGCGTTCAAGGGTGAGACTGACGATATCCGCGAATCACCTGCAGTCGACCTGGTCGAGATGTTGCTGGCTGAGGGCTGCTTTATCACTGCGTACGATCCGGCTGCGATGAAGCGCACTGAGGAGCAAATTGCAGCGAGTCGGCATCTCCACTATGCCGAAGATGCTTACGCTGCTGCGGTCGACGCTGATGCGCTGCTCATCCTCACCGATTGGAAAGAGTTTGTCGACCTCGACTTCAAGCGCCTGTATACACTCATGCGCTACCCGATTGTTGTGGATGGCCGCAATCTTTTTGACCCGGCGGAGATGCATGACCTGGGATTCACCTACATCAGCATCGGACGCCCCGCGGTGTACCCTACCCGCGATGTCGAAGTTGCCACTACCGCAGGCGTTTAGCAGCCACGATCGGAAATCAAACCCATGATTCCCAAGAAGATTCTTGTCACAGGAGCCGCAGGATTTCTTGGCTCCCATCTGACCGATGCGTTGCTTGCCAAGTCCGACGCCAACTCAGTGATTGGCGTCGACAATCTCGCAACCGGAAACATGGCCAACCTAGCCCACCTTGCAGGTGAGTCTCGTTTCACCTTTCTCCAGCAAGACATCTGTGCCGAGTTCGACCCGGGACCCGTGGACTTTATCTTTAACTTTGCTTCACCGGCCAGCCCGGTTGACTACGACCGCCTTGGACCTGAGACGCTGCTCGTCGGCTCTGTCGGCACTTTGAATACGCTGAACCTTGCGCGCAAGCACAAGGCCGGTTACCTTCAGGCATCCACCTCCGAATGCTACGGCGATCCCGAGGTGCATCCCCAGGTCGAGACGTATTGGGGTCGCGTCAACCCCATCGGCCCGCGCTCGGTCTACGATGA